>JAPYTP010000023.1 GCA_029941885.1 Myxococcota bacterium | reverse complement strand
CGTCAAGGGTGATCCGCTCCCGATCTACAAGCAGCTCCGCGACGAAGCGCCCGCCTACTATCTCGAGAAATACGACACCTGGGCGCTCTCCCGTTTCAGCGATATCTGGAAGGCATCGGGGGACATGAAGAACCTGACGGCGGCTCGTGGCACGACCTCCGCTCACCTCCTGACGAAGGTGCAACCCGTCACTCCCATGATCAACAACATGGATCCGCCGGATCACCCGCGCCTCCGCAGCTCATTTCGCAAGCCCTTCGCCGCCCCCGCGGTCGCCCCCCTCGAGCCAATGATCCGGAAGATCGCCGGGGATCGTTTGGACGCGGCGCGCGACGCGGGCCGACTCGACGTGATCCACGACATGACGGCCCATGTCGCGGTGACCGTGGCCTGTACGATCAGCGGACTGCCACCAGAGGACGGCCCCTTCCTGAACGATCTCGTCTGGCGCTTCTTCAAGCGCGAAGAAGGACACGATGGAGCGACCGATGCGGGGCTCGAAGCCATGGCCGAGATGTTCGCGTACTTCAAGGAGCAGATCTCCACGCGCCGAAGAAGCGGACCGAAGGACGACGTGCTTCAGACACTGATCGAGTTCGAGCAGGACGGACAGAAGCTCGACGACGATTCCCTCGCCTCGCATCTTGCCATGCTGATCATCGGTGGCTCGGAGACGTTCCCGAAAACCTTCGCCTCGATCGTTCGACGACTCTTCGAGCACCCGGATCAGCGCCAGATGTGCGTAGACAATCCCGCGCTGATTCCGGACGCGTACAACGAGGGGCTTCGCTATGACATGCCGACACAATTCCTGATGCGAGTCGTCGCCAAGCCGGTCGAATTTGCGGGAGCCAAGATGACAGAGGGGCAAGCGATCATGTTTCTCTACCACTCCGGCAACCACGACGAACGCGAATTTCAGGATCCCGACAGGTTCGACATCCTGCGCCGTCCGCCGAGAATCATGAGCTTTGGCTACGGCCCGCATTCCTGTCTCGGGGTGAACGTGGCGCGGCTCGAGGGCAGGGTCTGCATCGAGGAGCTGCTCCGTCGCTTCCCGGAATACCATGTGGATCTCGAGGGCTCCGAGCGGCTCTTGACCGAATTCGTTCAGGGCTACTGGAAACTCCCGATCACGATTTAGAGTAAGGCTTTCGCCGAGACATGGAATTCCCTACGTCACTCGCTGCTCGCGTTCGTGAGCTCGCACGCACACGGCCCGACCATCCCGCCTATTTCGTCGAAGACCGCGTACTCGACTGGGCGGGCTACGACGCCGCTGCGGACCGCCTGGCGCGGATTCTGCTCGCACTCGGCCTGTCACCGGGTGAGCGAGTCGCAGTCTGGTTGCCCGACGGTCCCGCGTTCCACGTCGCGTTCCAGGCGACCGAACGCGCGGGTCTGGTCTGTCTCGGGCTCGGCGCACGCTGCGGGGAACGCGAGCTGGCACATCTGCTGGGTCTCGCCGGTGCCTCGACCTTCTTGAGTGCTGCCGTGATGGGCGGCGAGGATGCCTCTCTCGTCGTCGAGGCGCTGCGGCGTTCGGACGTCGATATCCGTCACCACCTCATCATCGAAGGAGATGCCTTCGTCGACGAATCGATTCGGATCGATGGCCGAGAGGCGGACCTGGCCGCGGTGGATGCCCTCGAAGGACGGGGGCTGCCCCCGGAATCGGATTGCCTCTTCAACACCACTTCGGGGACGACCGGCCTTCCCAAGATCGTCTTGCACGATCAACTTCGCTGGTTCCACTTCCACCGCTTCGCTACCGAAGTGGGCCATCTTCGACCAGAGGATGTCTTCCTGAGCGCCCTGCCCGCGCCCTTCGGCTTCGGCCTCTGGACCTCGCATTTCACGCCCACCCTGCTGGGTGCACCGACGGTCGTGTTACGAAAATTCGATGCGGTTGCCGCCATCGATGCGATGCGACGCCACGAGGTCACGATCCTTGCCGCCGTCTCGACGCAATTCATCCTGATGCTCGAGTCCGGCGGCTTCGACGACACCGACTCCCTCGCGCTCAGGAGCCTGTTCACCGGCGGAGAGGCCGTCCCCGAGATGCGGGCTCGCGCCTTCGAAGAGCGGACCGGCGCCTATGTGCTGCAGTTCTATGGTTCGAATGAAACCGGCGCCGTCAGCGCGACCCGCCCCGAAGACCCACCTCACAAGCGCCTCACGACCGCGGGCAAGCCAATCCCGGAAATGCAGCTCCGGCTCTTCGACGGCGAGGGCAAGGACGTGACCGAATCCGGTGCTGGCCAGCCCGCCGTCAAGGGTCCGGTGGTCTCTCGCGGCTACCACGGGGCCCCGGAAGCGACGGCGGAGCTGATCCGCCCCGACGGCTGGGTCATGCTCGGTGATCTCGTGGAGCTGGACGAGGAGGGGTACCTGCGCGTCGTTGGCCGCACCGATGACATCATCATCCGGGGCGGCAAGAACCTGTCCGCTGCCGCGATCGAGGAATGTGTCTCCCGCCATCCGGCCGTCGCCCTCTCGGCGGCCATCGGGATTCCCGATGCGGTCTTCGGCGAGCGCGCAGCCGCCTACGTCGAATTGCGACCCGACACGTCGCTCGATCTAGAAGAACTCAAGCGTTTTCTCGGCGAGAACCATGTTGCGCGTGAACTCTGGCCGGAGACGCTCGTGGTATTCGATGCACTTCCGCACAACGTGGGAGGCAAGGTCGCCAAGAGCGCACTCCGAGACGACGCCCTCAGCCGATTCGGCGAGCATCTGGACGACGACTCGGTCGCGCGCGCCCACGCGGCCAGTCGGCGATCGGATGGGGAATGAACGATCGCCATGGGGCCCTCCGCGATGCGGTGAGTGAGTTTCGCGGGCGCGGAGTTTGGATCGCCATCGGCTGCCTCGTCTGCCAGATGGGCCTCGGGTTCACCTATATCCGCACGGGAATCGCCGCAGATCTGATCGAGGGCCTCGACCTCACCCGGGCCCAACTCTCCGGGGCCGCGTTCCCGCAACTCATCTTTCAGGCGCTCATCAGCCCCGTGGTCGGAATCCTCAGCGTCCGACTCGGAGCATCACGGGTGCTCGCGTTTTCCGCGACCCTCTTCGCATTCGTATTCCTCTTCTTTTCACGCATCGACAGTCTCTCGGGACTCTACCTGGCGACCGCGGGCATCGGGCTCTGTGCGGCCGGGATGGGCGATATCACCGTCGGTCATGTCGTGAGCCAGTGGTTTCGCAAGAATCGCGGCCTCGCCCTCGGGATCGCCTATGCGGGGTCGAATCTCGGTGGAATGGTCATGGTGACCCTCGTCGGCGCGGTGGCCTCGAGCTTCAGCTGGCGGGAGGGCCTCCTGACGGTCGCCCCCGTCGCGATCTTGATTCTGCTTCCGACCGCGCTCTTCCTCATCCGCGATGGGCCAGGCGGCGACAACAGCGAGGGGGAAGGCGAAGCGGAAGAAAGCGACCACGAGATAGACGACGCCCGCGATGTCCGCCACGACCTCGATCTGAGAGCTGCATTGCGAACGCGCAGCTTCTGGATCCTGACGACCACGCTCTTCATCTTCTTCTTCTATTTCACGGGCGTGCTCGACCATTTCGTCCTCCTCCTGATGGACGGAGGTATGAGCAAAGAGGACGCGGTCTCCTATTTCAGCAAGGCGGTCGGCCTCGGCATCTTCAGCAAGATCCTGGGCGGCTTCTTGTCCGATCGCATTCCCCAGGAACGGGCCATTCAGGTGGTCTATGCACTCCTCGCCTTCAGTTCTCTCGTCTTGCTCGCGTTGCCCGACCCAGTACTGCTCTGGGTCTTCATCGCGAGCTACGGGATCTCCCAGGCGTGCCGAGACGTCGTCTACCCGCTCGTACTGGGAAGATGTTTCGGGGACCATTACCTCGGAGAGATCTATGGCGCGATGACCCTGACGTTGCTTCCGGGCGGGGTGCTGGGGCCGCTATTCGCAGCCGTCATGCGAGACGAGCTCGGCGACTACGACCTCGCCTTCGGTGTCTTCGCCGTGCTGAACGTACTCGCACTCGGCGGGCTCTTCTTCGTCCGAGACGAAAGACGGACGATCGACTCTGGCCATTCCTGATACCGGACTTCGCGACCCGGCTCCGATCGTCCCCTACGATCCCGCGTGAGCAGCAATCGCCTCTGCGAAGGAGATCCCGTCTCCCTCCGCCATCCTCCGACGCATTCCATTCAGCTGACGAGGGCGCTTGAAGCCGACTGCGGCCGCAAGCTTCCCCTCCCGACCGAAGAGCGCGAGGAAGCGATCCTCGTCGATCGATCCAAAGCAGATGTGCATCTCATCCCCCTCCCGGATCTCCCCCACGATCGCGATCCGCAAATCGAATTGATCAGTCCACACGTAGGGGATCGGTGAGAAGTCATCCGCGGCGCCATGGACGATCCGTTTGGCGATCACATCGGACTGCTCGACCGCGCTCGTCCAGTGCTCGAATCGGGGTCGCTCGGGATATCGGGCATTCCGCCAGCGTGCGCAGTCTCCGAGCGCGAAGATGCCCTCGCGCCCCGTCGATCCGGTTGCATCACAGAGCAGTCCGTTGTCGATTTCGAGTCCTGCGTCGTCGAGCCACTCGGTGGCAGGCGTCGCACCGACACCGACGATCACCACATCCGCGGGCAATGTTTCGCCGTCGGAGAGCTGCACCCCCGTGACCGTTCCGTCGCCCTCGAACCCATCCACGCCCACACCGAGTCGGAAGACGACGCCCATTTCCCGGTGACGCCGGGCGACCCGCTCGCCAAGCGTCGCCCCGAGCCCACGAATCAGGGGGGCAGGCAGGGGCTCGACGACCGTCACGTCGACGCCCTTCTGGCGACAGCTCGCCGCGACTTCCATGCCGATGAATCCCGCACCGACGACGACCACGCGAGGCGAATCCAAGAGCGCCGCTCGCAGCCTTCGCGCGTCCGCGAGGTTGCGCAACTCGAGCACGCCCTCGAGATCCCGACCGAAGGGAAGCCGCCGCGCCCTCGTTCCCGTCGCGAGGACGATCGCGTCGGCTTCCACGCTCGAGCCGTCGGCAAGCGTCAGTCGTCTCGCCTCGGCATCCAGCGACTTCGCCGCGACACCGAGTCGCCATTCCGCCTTCAACTCCTCGACGCCGTTTCGCGCGAGGGTCAGCTTTTCCTCCGCCCAGTCGTCGACCAGGAATTGCTTCGAGAGCGGCGGGCGATCGTAGGGGAACGAGTCTTCGGCACCGATCACGGTGATCCGTCCTTCGAAACCCTCGCGGCGCAGCGCCTCGACCGTTCTGAGTCCGGCTAGTGATGCGCCGACGACGGCAACGTGATCCAACATCTTCAATCCTCGAGTTTCGCTTACGGCCAATGCGGCCACGCCGCGGGTCAAGTGGACAGACCGAACCCCTCCGGTCGCCGGGTCCCCTGGCGGGGGGGGCCTAGGATAGGCCATCCGCCCGGCTCCAAAAGTCCACTCTGCGATCCGTCTGGCCAGTCCGGATCGCCTCTGCGATGCTTCCGCGCGACCGAATTCCGAGCCGCGATTCGTCCTGGCCGACCCTCACAAAAGGAAGCCTCATGCAGTTCTGGCAGTCCCTCCCCTTCACCCATCCCGACGACATGCTGGAACTCGCGCCGGTCTGCGAGGAGGCCGGATTCGAGGGCATCATGCTCGCCGACCATCTCTTCTCGCCCGAGCAATACGTTTCCCGCTACCCCTACGAGGCCTCGGGAGAAGCCCCGTTCGACGGCTCGACGCCCTTCCCCGAGTCCTTCGCCACGATCTCGGCGCTCGCCCAGGTTACGACCACGCTCCGCTTCCTGCCCAACGTCTACATCCTTCCCCTTCGCCATCCGATCGAGATCGCGAAGGATCTCAGCACAGCGGCGATCTTCTCGAAGAACCGGACCGTACTCGGGTTCGGCGCCGGATGGCTTCGCGAAGAGTTCGAGATCATGGGCATCCCCTTCGAGCAGCGCGGCAAGCGCATGGACGAACAGCTGCCGATCATCCAGAAGCTGCTCGCAGGGGAAGTCGTCGAAGCCGATGGGGAGTTCTACCAGTTCAAGGCGCTTCGCATGAATCCGCTTCCGACCCAGAAGGTCCCGATGTGGGTCGGGGGAATGAACAAGGCGGCGCTCCGCCGCGCGGCACAATTCGGCGACGGCTGGACCGGCGCGGGCACGACCTTCGAGGAGACCCTGGGCATCCTTGCGGAATTGCACGAGCAGCGTATTCGCTTCGGCCGGGAGAGCGAACCCTTCGACTGCCTGATCCCCCTCACCGAACAGCTCCCGCCGGATCAGATGGCCGAGCTCATCGAGCGGGGAATGACGGGGACGGTCAGCTGGCCGCTGGAATATCAGCTCCCGGAAGGGTGTACTGTCGAAGACAAGAAGAGAAAGCTCCGCGAACTCGGCGAGACGATGATCAAGCCCGTCAATGGCTAGACGCAGACACCGTCGCCGGGCGGCCTAACGCGAGGGCGCCCAGCCTCGGTCGTAGGGCGCCATCAGCTTGGAGTCGAGTTGCATGCGCGTATGCAACCAACGGTCGCCTACCCGTGCGTACTCGTCGTGCTCGACGCCGACCATCCAGAGCGCACGACCCTCGAGGGTCGTGATCATCGCGAGCACGTCCCAGGTCCCCATTGCCCGATCGCCCTCCACCCGGATCTCGGGCTTCACGAAGAAATGCCATGAGTAGTGGAGGGTCGGCGCACGAAAACGTTCGCGGATGGCGTGCTTGCCCTCACAACGACCGAGCGAGCCACCTCCCTCCCAGACCGCATCTTCGGTGAAGAGATCGGCGAGCCGATCGGCGACCTCTTCGATCTCGACGGAGCTCTTTCTGCCTTTGCGTGTGTAGCGCGCATCGGCCAACGTGCCGTAAAGGCTCTTCAGATCCAGGATTGCGCGATGGGCCTCGACCTCGGAGAGGCGTGCTTCCAGTTCCGCGAATTTCGCCTCTGCATCCCCATCCATCGTCATGGCTTCTCCACCGGGTGTCGCGGCCTTGCGGCGATGACTGCTAGCCTCGCTCAATTCCCAACCCGCGTGCAACAAAAGCGAATGAAAGGATCCGAATGCCCGGCCCGCTCGACGGAATTCGCATCGTCGACCTGACGACGATGGCCTCCGGCCCTCTCGCCACCTCGATCCTCGCGGATCAGGGGGCCGATGTGATCAAGGTCGAGGGTCCCGGCCGAGGCGATGGTCTGCGCACGATCGGTCCGAGTCGTGGCGGGCTCTCCGCGATCTTCTCGAGCTTCAACCGCAACAAACGAGCGATCGTGCTCGACCTTCGCGAGCCCCGGGGAGTCGAAGTCCTCGATCGACTGGTCTCCGGAGCAGACGTGTTCGTCCAGAATTTTCGGCCCGGAGCCGTCGAGCGGATGGGGGTCGACGCCGACCGCTACCGCGGGCTCCATCCGGATCTCATCTACGTGTCGGTGAGCGGGTTCGGCGAGAAGGGGCCGATGTCCCAGAGCGCCGTCTACGACTCGGTCATGCAGGCCTACTCGGGCGTGGCGATGCACGAGGCCGATCTCGTGACCGGAGAGCCCAAATTCGTGCGGAGCGTGGTTTGCGACAAGGGCACAGCGATCCAGACCTCACAGTTGATCACGGCCGCCCTGCTCGCGCGGGAGCGCGGAGCGGGCGGTCAGCACGTGCGGGTCTCGATGCTCCACGCGAGCCTCGCGTTCCTGTGGCCCGATGGGATGCAGAACCATGCGCTCCTCGGTGAAGGGGTGTCGGCGCCGCTACTCCGGTCGTCGCTTCCGATGATCCGTCCCACGAAAGACGGTCATATCGCGATCAGCTACATCCAGGATCGGGAGTTCATCTCGTTCTGCCATTCGATCGGGCGAGAGAATCTCGCGACCGATGAGCGCTTCGCGACTGCGGGTCCCCGGGCACGCCACGCCCGAGAACTGCAGGAAGAGATCGTGGACACGCTACGCGCGTACACCACCTCCGATCTCGCAACGAGGCTCGCCAGTTCGGATGTCCCCTATGCGACGATCGGCGACCCCGCGACGATCCACGAGGATCCGCAGGTGATCGCCAACGACCTGCTCTTCGAAATGACCCATCCGATCGCGGGCCGCTTGCGGCAGCCCCGCCCGCTCGGGGACTTCGATGGAACTCCGATCGAACGGGTTCGGGGCGCGCCCGGCTACGGCGAGCACAGCGCCGAGGTCGCCCGCGAATCCGGACTCAGCGACGACGAGATCGCGGCGCTCTTGCGAGATGGAATCATGCTCGATGCACCGCGGGATCCCGTTTCCTAACCCCGTCGCGCGGCGCAGCCGTGTCCGCAGGCGTCAGTCGAGTTCGTGTGCAGCGACGAGTTCCGCGAGATAGCGATCGTCCCACCACGAGATCTGGAGCTGCTTGGCCCGGCGGAAATAGAGCTGGATATCGTATTCGATCGTGAATCCGACGCCGCCCCAGACCTGTTGGCACATCGCCGTCACGTCTCGATAGGCGTGACACATGAAGAGCTTCGCCATCGGCGCCAGGATCGAGACCTCCTTGCCCATCGATCGCGCCCAGGCCGCCTCGGTCACGAGGATCGAGCCGCCCTCGATTGCCGTCGCGGCGTCGGCCAGGTAGTGCGAGATCGATTGGAACGCACCGATCGGCTTCCCGAATTGCTCCCGCGTCTTCGCGTATTCGATCGTCATCTCGAGTGCGGCCTTGGCCCCGCCTGCTGCCTGCGCTGCCGCCAGCACGATGCCATCCATCATCACCGTATTCCAGGTCGCCCAACCCGATCCCGGGGCCCCGATGCGATCGGCAGCGGCGACTCGGACCTCGTCGAAATCCACTCGATAGGTGGTCTCGGAACCGAGATTCAGACGCTGGGAGCACGTCACACCCTGCGCTCGAGGATCCACCAGGAAGAGATCGACATCCTCCTCTCCCTCTCCGGTCCGGGCGAGAACGAGCAGCCGGTCGGCGGCTCTCGCGAAGTTCACATGGAGCTTGGCTCCCGATAGCACGAATGCATCGACGTCGGCCTCGGCGCGCATCTGCACACCCTTCGCTCCGAAACCGTTTCGCGGCTCGAGCCACGCCGGCGTCAGAATCCGTTCGCCATTCGCAATTCCGGGAAGCCAGGCTTGCTTCTGTTCCTCGCTCCCCGACGCGACGAGCGCACCGGCACACAACACCGCGGAATGGAAATGCGGCACCGGCGCCAGTGCACGTCCAAATTCCTCGTAGACGATCGCCGCCTCGAGAAGCGTTTGTGCCTGCCCCCCGTAGGCTTCGGGCACGAGGATCCCGACCAACCCGAGTTCGACGAGCTGCTTCCACAACTCATCGGGATAGCCCTTTTCATCGTCCTCGAGGGCACGGACGACGTCGAGCGGCGCGTACTCGACGCAGACGCCCCGCACCATCTCGCGCAGCATTTCATGCTCTTCGGTAAAGTCGAGATCCATCTTGGCCTACCTCGTTAGCGGTGGGAATCAGGGCTTCCAGTCGCCACCCTTGAGCTTCCAGGGATTGGCTTCCGCGCTCTCGGGCACCGCGATCCGCGCCTCACAGCCGACACAGCTCTTGTCACCCGCAGTCAGTTCGATCGACACCTCGACCCACCCGACACCGTTGGCGGCCGCTTCGACACTCGTCACCTTTCCGGCAAAGTTCATCGTGTCACCGGGATAGAGCGAATCCTTCATGCGAAACTTGATGCGCCCCAGGCGCCCCTTTGGGCCCGTCCAATCGGTGAGATAGCGCTCGAACCAGGCGGCCAGATTGGGCGTATTCATGATGATGTCGTCGAGCCCGTTGTTGCCCGTCGCGAACTTGTAGTCGTGGTGCTGTGGCCGCCAATCGCGACTCGCCATAGCTCCGAGGACCACCGTCACCGGCTGCACTTCCTTCTCGAGGACCGGCAGATCGGCCCCCACACTGACATCACCCAACAGAAGATCTGCACTCATTTCCAGTTCCCTCCGCGAATTCTCTTCGCGTTCGTTCTCGACCCCGCCAGGGAGGCCCGACGTTTCATTCTCACGTCGGCGGGCCTTCCCGGGCACGTTGCCCCGTCAGTCCGCCCGACTGCGCGCCATGCGCGCGCAGCTAGCCGCGGTTGTATCCGAAGCCCGTGTAGCGCTCTTCTGCACAGAGATCGCCCTTCTGGTTCACGGTGCGCACACCGAAATCCCAGAAGCGACCGGTTCCGAGCTTCGTCGTCTTGAGTCCCGACACGGAGTAGAGGATCTGGGTCGTCGTCAATTCGTCGCCCGGTCGGATCGGCTCGCCAAATACCATCGTGTTGTCGCTCATCACGGCTTCCGGCAATCCGAGCCTGTCCTTCAGATCGAAGTGAAGCTGCAGCGCCACCGCCGGCTCGCTCCGGCCCGGTGACCAGTCGTGCGGTCGGAACCAGACCGACGCCATCGTCGGGAGTGTGATCGGCCCGTCCGTCAATTCTTCCGCGACCTTCTCGTCCCAGTAGAGCGGGTTGCCATTCTGGGTCGCCGAGAGTGTGGTGAGCACGTAGCCCATCTCGATCGGGAACTCCGTCTTTTCCGTGTAGCGTTCCTGCTCGATCCACCCCTGTACTTCTTCGGGCAGATCGTCAGCCGACTTCGCAGCCATGATTCTTCCTCCTGGTGGGATCCTCGCGGATCCCGATTGATGATCGGGGTCGGCGCCCCGGCATAGCGCCCGACTACTCGATCGCTCCTTCTTCGAGAAGCTTCGAAATTTCGTCCGCGGCAAGTCCCGCTTCGAGGAGCAGCGCTCGGGTATCCGTATCCTCACCGGTACGCACCTGATGGAGCGGATGATCGCGAACGCCACCCGCCAGCACGGGAGAGACCTGGTCGAAGACGCCGCGTTCCTCGTGCTCCGCCCGCATGAAGATTCCGCGCGCCCGCCAATGCGGGTCCTTGACGACTTCGGAAATCGAGAGCACCGGCGCGACACAGGTATCGTTCGGCGCGAGTTCCGCGCTCCATTCGTCGCGGGTCCTCGACTTGAAGGCCGCCTTGAATGCGGCTCTGATCTCGTCCTGCTTGTCGTCGTCGTACTGGTCGCCCGAGTACTCGGGATGGCCGAGGCGTTCGCATAGATTGCGATAGAAATGCGGTTCGATGGCCCCCACTGACAACCAGCCTCCGTCGCTCGCCTCGTAGTTGTCATAGAAGGCGTAGCGACCGGTGAGAAGGACTTCCCGGGATGCGGCTTCCTCCCCCGTGGCCAGATATTGATCGAGGGAGAGCGCCATCAACGAGAGGATCCCCTCGGCGGCGGAAACATCGAGAAAGCTCCCCTTTCCGGAGGTGTTGCGCGCGACGAGTGCGGCCATGATCGAGAGCACCGCGTGCATCCCGCCGCCCGCACTGTCCGCGACCGTGGCGCCCGGAATCGGCGGGCCACCGTCCGCGCGTGGCTCGCTGCAGGCGAGAAAACCGGACATCGCGAGGTAGTTGATGTCGTGCCCCGCCCAACTCGACGCCGGGCCGTCCTGGCCATAGCCCGAGGTCGAGCAGTAAACGATCTTCGGATTGCGAGCGCTCATCGCCTCCCAGCCGATCCCCAATCGATCGACGACCCCCGGGCGATAGGACTCGATCACGACGTCGGCTTCTTCGGCGAGCTTGAGGAGCGACTCGACTCCGGCTTCGGCCTTGAGATCGACGCGCATCCGCAGAAAGCCGCGGCCGGCACCGTAGGTGTGATAGACGGGCTTGGTCTGCAGCGCGCCCTTCTTCGAGACCGGCGCGATCATCACGACGCGCGCACCGTAGTCGGCAAGCATTCGGGCTGCACGCGCGGCGGGGCCGACGCTTCCCAGGTTCAGGACGGTGATGCCTTCGAGCAGTTGGCCCGAGGTGGATGCTTTGGGGGACACGATGGGAGGTTCTCCGGTCTTTCTCTTGGGCTCTCGGGTTTGGCTAGAAGCTCTTGGGCAGGCCGAGTCCACGGGCGGCGATGATGTTCTTCTGGACTTCCGAGGTACCGCCCCCGATGGTGTCGACGACGGTGTATCGATAGGAGCGTTCGTAGCGGCCATTCACCGGAGCCTCGTCCTGTCCGGGCTTCAGCTGCCCGTCGGGGCCCATCAGATCGAGCGCCGCATCGGCGACGCGCTGACCGAGTTGCGACTGCCACATCTTGTACATCGCCGCTTCGATCGTGGGGACCCGACTCTTGAGCGCCTCGCTGATCACCTTCCGCTGCAGCTTGCGGGCGACTTCGAGATCCGTCCGGAGCTTCGCGATCGTCTGCCGAACGACGGGGTCCTGCGCGAGGGGCTCGCCGTCGAGGGTCGCTTCACGCACGTACTCGATCAGGCCTTTCACTTTCATCTCGACCGGCCCGACCGGCAGCATCGCGAACCGCTCGAGGTCAAGGGCTTCACAGATATACGTCCAGCCTTTTCCGACTTCACCGACCACGTGAGAGTCCGGCACGAAGACGTCGTTGAAGAAGACTTCGTTCGTCCGCTCGTCCCCGATCGTGTAGGTCGGGTGAATCTCGAAACCCTCGTGATCCATGGGGATCAGGAAGAGAGTGATCCCCTTGTGCTTGTGTTCGCCGGTTCGCGCGCCCACCCAATACCAGTCCGCGAAGTGGGCCGAGGTGGTCCAGATCTTGTGACCCGAGAGAACCCAACCCCCGCGCGCATCGTCCTTTTCAGCCTTCAACTGCATCGATGCGGCATCGGATCCGGCCTGCGGCTCGGAATAACCGATCGCAAATTCGATCTCACCTCGGATGATGCGCGGAAGGAAATACGCCTTCAGTTCGTCGTTTCCATTTCGGATGATCGTCTTCCCGACGATTCCGACGCCCTTGCCGGGCTGGGGCGTGCCGTAGCGAGCGAGCGCCTCGGTCAACAGGAAATCATAGATCCCGGACTTCTCCTGCCCGCCATATTCCTTCGGCCAGGACATTCCGAGCCAACCCTGATCGGCGAGCTTTCCCATGAAGGCTCGCTTGGGCGGCGTCTCGACCGTCTGTGAGAGATGCTCCGGATTGGGGTCCATCACCTCGTCGGAATGGTTCGCCTCGAGGAACGCGACGACCTCCTTTTCGAAGGTCAACTCCTCTGCGGACAGATCGAAATCCATGGCCGGGAACCTCTTTTCGGCGGATGTTTGGGGCAGCCTCGAAACGTCGGGGCGAGGCTGACCGGGCCGGTCGCTCCTCCGAACGGGCAATAACGATACGCTCCGTCTTGTAAGTTGTCCAGTCCCGATCAGTCGACCTTGAGAGCGTCCGCTCCGAACTGGGACTGGAGTCGTCGCATGCCCTTGAGCCAGCGATCGATGTCCTCGCCCTTGCGCCGATAGTAGGTGCGCACAGATTCGTGGGGCAGGATCAGGAAGTTCTCTTCCCGCAGTCCTTCGATCGCAACCTCGGCAAGTTCCTCGGGTTCGATCATTCCATCGACCCCGGCGACGCCGCCGTTCTCCATCGCCGCAGTCATATTGGTCCGAACCGCCTGGGGGCAGAGCGCGGAGATCTTGATTCCGCGATCGCCGTAGGTGATCGAAACCCACTCCGCGAAGGCGACCGCGGCATGTTTGGTCACCGCGTAGGGAGCCGACCCGATCTGCGAGAGAAGACCGGCAGCGGAACAGGTGTTCAGCAGATAGCCCTCGCCACGCTCGAGCATGGAGGGGAGCACCGCGTGTGCGGCGTGAACATGGGCCATCACATTGATGCCCCAGATCTGGTCCCAGGCGTCGACCCCGACCTCGGGCCCCCCTTCGATGGCGATCCCCGCATTCGAAACGAAGAGATCGATCGCACCGACCTCGGCTTCTACGTCGCCGACGAGCGCCTCGATTTCGCTGCGGCTCGAAACATCGACGCGTCGGGCGGCGCCGCCTACCCGCGCGGCCACCTTGCTCGCGTTCACCTCATCGAGATCGACGACCGTGATATGGGCCGCGCCCTCGCTCGCAAATCTCTCACAGAGTGCACGGCCGATCCCGTTGGCTCCCCCGGTTACGATCACGTTCTTGCCCGAAAGTTCCATGACGATTCCTCCGCTCGACGTCCGATGTTCGCGCGAGCCTCGCCATTCCCGAATGGGAAAGAGGTGTGAGAATCCTACCACCGCAGAGCGCCTCCGGGCCGAAATCACGAGCGACATGCCGTGACCGCCAGACGCCTCCGCTGTGATAGCTTCCGCGCATGAGTTGGAAGCCCGAAGTCGACGAGATCGAACGACGCCGTGCGCGAGCCCTCGAGATGGGGGGCAAACAAGCCGTCGCCAAGCACCACGAGCGCGGACGCAATAACGTTCGAGAGCGCATTTCGCAGTTGGTCGATCGCGACAGTTTCCGCGAACGCGGACGCATCGCCGGCCACAGCGAGGCCGAGGACGGATCCGATTTCCAACCGACGGGTGTCGTCATGGGAACGGCCGAGATCGCCGGTCGCCCGGTCGTCGTGTGCGGCGACGATTTCACCATTCGTGGCGGCGCCTACTCCGAGGCCGGACTCAAGAAGGGGCTCTACGCGGAGGAGTTGGCCGTCAAGCGACGGATGCCGCTGGTTCGGATGCTCGAAGCGGGCGGTGCCTCGATCGCTGGAACCCGCGGCGCGACACGCGGACGATCGGGCTACGACTGGACGGCTCCCCCGATGCTCAATGTGAGATCGTTGGAGAGCATGCAATCGATTCCGGTGGTGTGTGTGGCTCTGGGCCCCTGTGCTGGCTTCCCCGCCGGTCGACTCGTCGCCTCGCATCTCTCCATCATGACGAAGCACACGTCACAGGTCCTGACGGCCGGCCCCGCAGTCGTCGCACAAACCATGAAGGAAGTGGTCACGAAGGAAGAACTCGGATCCGCAGAGATCCATGGTCGTAACGGAATGGTCGACAATGTCGCCGAGGACGAAACCGACGCCCTTCGCATGGCCCAGAAATTTCTGTCCTATCTCCCTGGGCATTGTGGGGAAGCACCGCCCTATTTCGATGTCGGCGATCAAGAGAACCGCCGTGAAGAGAAGCTGCTGACGATCATCCCTCGCCTGCGCCGACGGGCCTACAAGATGCGAAAGCTGATCGAACACGTGGTCGATCGGCAGAGCTTCTTCGAGATCGGCGCGCTCTGGGGTCGCAGCCAGATCACGGGCCTGGCCCGCATGAACGGTCACTCTATCGGCATTCTCGCAAATGATTGCCACCATGACTCCGGCTCGATGACCGCGGACGGGGCCGCGAAGATTCGGCGCTTCGTCGAACTCTGCGATCTGTTTCATCTCCCGATCGTCTCCTTCGTGGATGAACCCGGCTTCGCGGTCGGCACCGAAGCCGAGAGGGCGGGAACGATCCGGGCTGGGATGAATGCCATGTTCGCGGTCATGCAGACGGGCGTGCCGTGGTTCGCCTGCGTGTTGCGCCGCTCCTATGGCGTGGCACAGGGGATCCATCTCGGTCCCGGCGCGACCGTGGTCGCCTGGCCATCGGCCATGAGCGGCGCACTTCCCGTCGAGAGCGGAGTCGAACTCGCCTTCCGGCGCGAAATCGAAGCCGCGAAGGACTCCGCCGCTCGAAGGGCCGAACTCGAAGAAGAGATGGCGAAGGCTCAATCGGTCATGCCGCGAGCCGAGGAGCTCGGCGTCCACGACCTGATCGACCCCCGCGAGACGCGACCGGTGATCTGCGATTGGATCCGGGAGATCCAACCGGCGCTTGCAGACCACGCACGCTCGGGCGCCCCGCGTTATTCGATCCGGCCCTGAGAAGGCACACGCCGCAGACTGCCTCCCACGGTCGCCCAATTGAGGCACCGCGGATCGATGGCCCGAGTCGAGCTAATGGGCGCGGGCGCCAGAAAAGCCCGTCACTTTCCCTTGAAGTCGGGCTTCCGCTTCTCCGCAAAGGCGCTGACCGCCTCGAGGTAGTCGTCGGTGAGTGCGCCTCTCACCATTCGGTCCGCCTCGTAGCGAAGGCAGGTGTCCAGGTCCTCGACCAGCGCGCGATTGAGATTCGCCTTCATCCACCGCAGCGCGATCGGCGGGCCCGAAGCGATCTGCGCGGCGAGGGCGAAGGCTTCGTCCTGGAGCTTCTCGGCCGGGACGACCCGATTGAAGATCCCGAGATCGAGGCAGGTCTGGGCGTCGATGCGCTCCGAGGTGAAATAGATCTCGCGGGCCTTCGCTGGCCCGACGAGATGGGTCAGGAACCACGACCCGCCGTAATCCCCCGAGAGCCCGAGCTTCGCGAAGGACATCAGGATGAAGCCCTTCTCCGAAGCGATCCGGAGATCACAGGAGAGTGCGATCGACGCGGCCGCGCCGGCGGCCGCGCCGGGCAAGGCAGCGATCGACGGCTTCGACGATTGATGGAGCATGCGGGGGAGTTCGTGCTCCCAGCGCAGCTGCCGCTGGCGATCCTCCATCACCGGAGGCTTGCCCTCCTGCTTCATGCGCTTGGTATCGCCCCCGGCGGAGAAGGCGGTGCCCTCCCCGGTCAGCAGAAAACAGCCGACGCTGGGATCGTCTTCGAGGTCCCGCACGAGGCAATAGACCGCCTCCTTCATGTCCATCGTCAGGGCGTTCTTCGCCTCCGGGCGGTTGAACACGATCTTCGCGACGCGGTCGCGCACCTCGCAAAGAATTTCCGGCGTACCCGTCTCTCGTTCGATTCCCATCTCGTCCCCACTCTCGCTCGAACCCAACTCGCTCATCGACCCCGATAGTCGGGCTCTCGCCCCTCGGCTCGAGCCGCCTTCATCTCTGCGTAATCCGCCGTCTCGTAGATCGCGGTCATGCCCATCGACTCTTCCTGCAGGGTCCGTTTCGCTAGTGGATTCACGATCCGCGAGAGGGTGCGTCGAAACATCTTCACAGCAAAGGGAGGATGGGCCGCGATCTCTCGACACAGCGCCATCGCGGCCTCGTCGAGTTGCGCATCGGGAACCACACGCGACACGATGCCGTGGCGCAGCGCCTCCTCTGCATCCATCGCTCGTCCCGTCAGCGCGAGGTCCGCGATCAGACCGTGACCCGCCATCTGGAAGAGTCGCGCGGTCCCCCCGGAGTCGGAAATCACGGCGGACTTGATCTCGGGAAGCATCATCTTCGTGCTCTCACCGGCAATCCGCATATCGGCGAGCAGCGCACGCTCGAAGGAACCCCCGATCACCCAACCCTTCAGGGCGACGACCATGGGTACCCGGCAGCGAGAAGATCATCTGCGTCCGGCGATGCCCCCGCTCGATGAACTCAAAATTGGTGATGTCCTCATTGCGCACACCGATTTCGGTCGTGTCGCGGCCGGAAGAGAACGATTTGCCTTCCCCCCGCCACAACACCACGCGCAGATCGCTCCGCGCGTGGATCTCCTCGAGGGCCGCGAAGAGTTGACGATCCATTTCGTCGTTGGCCGCGTTGTGCTTCTCGGGCCGGTCGTTGGTCAAGACGGCGATGCCGTCCTCGACCTCGAGCTTCATCAACTGATCACCCATGACATCCCTTTCGATCCGCCTCGCTGCACTTTGCGCCTCGGGTCTCCGGCACTTCTCGGGCCGTCCGGGGAGGCTATCATGGCGAGCCCGATCACGCGGCCCTTGGAATCCTGGCGACTTGCCGGGCGCCGAGACGGCGGATCGTGAGCGCACCACGAATGAAACGAGGAGAAGACGATGGGCTTGCCCGATCCCCCGGCCGTAGGCGCAAACGCGCTGCCACTTGGCACCTATGATGGAAAGACCGTAATCGTAACGGGCGGGGGCACCGGGCTCGGCAAGGCGATCGCAGTCGAATTCGCTCGGGTTGGCGCCTCGATCGCAATCCTCTCTCGCGGCGAAGAACATCGCGCAGCCGGGCTGGCTGCTGTCGAGGCCGTCGGTGGCAAACACATCGCCCTGCCCTGCGATATCCGCGACCCGCAGGCGATCGCCGCCGCCTTCGACTCGGTGACCGATCAACTCGGCCTCCCCGATGTGCTGGTCAACAACGCGGCGGGCAACTTCCCCGTCCCCGCTGAGGACATGAGTCCGAATGCCTGGCGAACCGTGACCGACATCGTCCTGAACGGCACATTCTTCTGCTCGCGCGAGTTCGGGCGGCGACATATCGAGGCCGACAAACCGGGCAGCATCATCAATATCGGAGCGGCCTACGCCTGGACCGGCGGACCGGGCTTCGCTCATTCCTCCGCCGCCAAGGCCGGCGTCAAGAACATGACCGAGACCCTTGCCGTCGAATGGGGCCCCTATGGCATCCAGGTGAACGGCCTCGTTCCCGGCCTATTTCCCCACGATGATGAGACCGCCAATATTCGCTCAGTTCCGGATCGGCGTAAGAGCGAAGCGGTGCGATGCCCCGGACATCGGGTCGGGCAACCCCATGAACTCGGCTGGGCCGCGACCTTCCTGGCGTCGCCTTTCGGGAGCTTCATTTCGGGGCACACGATGGTCGTCGACGGCGCGAACTGGCAGCGGCGCGCGATGCTCATGCCGGAATTCGTGCCCATCCGCGATCAGATGGGTAAGGGGCCTTTCGATCCCAATCCCCCGAAGAAGAGATAGGCCACCGAGCCCAAAGATCAGGAGAGATTTCCACCATGGCCGAACGTCCCATCCTCATGCGCCTCGACCGCGATGGCGAGATCGCCACCATCGTGCTCGACAACCCCAAGAAGCTGAATGCCTGGAGCTGGGAATCGGCTCGTCAGGTGAGCGCGATCGCGGACGAGATCCGCTTCGACGATTCGATCCGCGCTGTCATCATGCGCGCCGAAGGCCGTGCCTTCTGCGCCGGCGTCGACCTCGGCATGCCCGAGGATCGCATCACCGGCCGATCGCCTGCGGAGAAGGTCCGCAACTACTACGAGAGGTTCCGCTGGGTCCACGAACGCTTCAAGGTCTTCGCGAATCTCCCGCAGCCGGTCCTGATGGCGATCAATGGCTATTGCCTCGGTGCCGGGCTCGAAGTCGCCATGATGGGGGATATTCGGATCGCCGCGGACGACGCGAAATTCGCTCTCCCGGAGCCGAAGGTCGGAGTCTCGATCGACGCCGGAGGCGATATGAGACTGTCCCACGAGATCGGTGCGGGCTGGACGAAGCTACTCGCCATGACCGGACGAAGGATCGACGCGGAAACCGCTCTCCGAATCGGCATCGTCCAGGAAGTCGTCCCGAAGGACGACCTGCAGAGCCACGTGCGTGCGCTTGCCGAGGAGATCGCAGGCAACGCTCCACTCGCGGTCCAGGGCATCAAGCGGACGATCAACTATCGCGCCGAACAGGGCCTCGGCGAGGCCATGCAATTCGAGGCAGCCAGCGCAGCGGTGCTTTTCACTTCCGACGACATGCAGCTCGGCTACAAAGCCATGGCCGCGAAGGAAGACGCGAACTTCGAAGGCAAATAGCTTCGATCGCCCACCCCTCCGAGCCGAGAGCGCGAGGAAGGGCCGTGTGCGGGGTCGACTCGGATGGAGTCGGGCCCCGCTCAACCTTCGGCCTCGATCGAACCCGACCCGCTAGCGCCGGGCTTCGGCGAGCGCGCCCGGGTCGTCTCCGTAGACCGGCGCGCCGGGCCGCTCTCGAACGAGCAGATAGAGCAGCGTTCCGACCGATCCGGTGCCAAGCGTGAGCAGCAGATAGGGCCAGGGCGAGACTCCGCGCTGCTTCGCATCGAAGTAGATCCAGCCCATCGCCATGCTGAGTGCGGTGAACAGATCGATCGTCACGAGCGGGCGACCACTCGGCAGGACCGTCCCTCTCTGATAGGGTCGCCAGCACGCGAGATGTCACTCGCTGGGAGATGACCATGCCCCTCGATCTCGATGCCCTGCTCCTACCGGGCCGATGTGCGCTCGTAATCCAAGAATGTCAGAGGGGGGTCATCGGCAAGCAGTCGGGACTGCCCGCACTGGCGGCGGCCGCACAGAACGGGATGATCCAGGCGGTCGCCGAACTGGTCGAAGTCGGCCGCGCGGCCGGCGTGTCGATCATCCACTGCACCGCCGAGCGCCGCCCGGATGGCCGCGGCGCCAACTCCAACGCGCGCCTCTTCCAATACATGGGCCGCGTGGCACACCCCCTTCTCACCGGGAGCGAAGCGACCCAGATCGTCCCCGAGATTCCCGTCGCCGAAAGCGACATCATTCTCCCCCGGCTACATGGTCTCTCTCCCTTTCAGGGCACGGAACTCGATTCGATTCTGAGAAATCTGGGGGTCAGGACCGTCGTCGGTGTGGGCGTCTCAGTCAACATCGCGATCCAGAACCTGGCATTCGACGCCGTCAATGCGGCCTATCAGGTCGTAATCCCCAGAGATGCGGTCGCGGGATTCCCCGACGAATACGTCGATGCCGTGTTCGAGCACACGCTCAGCGGAATTACGACCGTCCTCGACTCCGCCTCCGTGTGCGAAATCTGGACGAAGGCGACCCCCGGCTAGGGTCGGCCCGGATCGGAGGGAGTCGCGGCGATCGCCGCTTCGCTCCCCGCCACGCGGACATGTCTCATGACGCGCGGCCGGTCCGGATCGAAGCCCTGCGCGCGATGGAGTGTCGAACGATTGTCCCAGATCAGCACGTCTCCGACCGCCCACCGATGGCGATAGACGCGCTTCGGGTCGGCACAGGCGTCGAGGAGGTGGCGGATCAGCGTCATCGCCTCTTCCTCGGGCATGTCCTCGATCGCAAAGACATGCTCCGACACGTAGAGTCCCGTCCGGCCGGACTCGGGATGCCGTCGCACGATCGGATGGGTTGCGGAGGGCGCCGACCCTCCGAAGACCGTCCTCATGTCGACGTCTCGAAGCGCGTAGGCCCGCTCATAGTCGTGATGCCCCCGAAGCCCGTAGAGTGCCGCCTGCTCTTCGATGGGAAGGGCGTCCCAGCCGAGATGCAGGCTCGCGAAGAAGGTGTCGCCACCCTCCTCGGGAATCGTCAGCGCCGAGAACAGGGAGAAGGAAGCCGGGACATCCCGGAACGAGCTGTCGGTATGCCAACTCTCATTGATGGCCACGAGCTGCATCAGGACGTCATCATCCGAGCGGGTCCGACCCTGCGGATCGACGTTGGCCAACAGGAATTTCGACTCGTCCATCGGCATCGTATCGAGCGTGGTGTTTTCGAGTTCGCCAAAGCGACGTCCCAGTTCGATTTGCACGCCGGCCTCCATCGGCTGGTCTCGGAAGACCGCGACTCCTTCTCTCACGATCAGCTCGCGGAGCGCCTGCCAATCCGCGTCGGAGATCGGCTCGCGCAGGTCGAGGCCAAGGACCTCGACTCCGAGCGGTCCCAGGCGTTTCGATTCGAGACTCATGGTCATCCCCCCCCGATTCGGGCCAAACAACGTGACAACTGCGAATGCTGGCAAAGATCCTTAGAATCCTCAACGCATCGCCTTCTCGGTTCCGCTCTGGTCCCCCTCGCCAACAGGAGAGCCCGATTGTCCACTCGACCTCGCCCCACCTGGATCGCGTCTCTCCTGCTCGGGCTGGGCCCCGCGTTTCTGAGCGCACAAGCGCAAGCCGAACTCCTCGCGGAGCGAATCACGGCGGACAACTTCGCGACTCATCATGTCGGCGGGCCGGACTCGGACGCGGGGATTGGAGACTGGTTCCTCAGCAACGGCACCCTCTGCGCTGCGATCTCGGATCCCGATCACGAGAGCGCGGTCACCCCGCGTGGTGGGGTCCTGATCGACCTCGGACATTGCGGCGAGGACGACGACCAATGGGCGGTGCTGCAGCCGATGCTGAATCTCTCCCAGAGCCACGTCGTCCCCGTGACGGAGATCGAGGCCGGAGGCGAAACGGGTCGCGCCTGGCTGCGGACCCGAGCGAACTTCGTCGGCATCGAACTCGTGACGACCTATTCCGTGCGAGAGGACCAACCGACCGCTCTCGATGTCTCGGTACGAGCGAAACGGGTCGAAGACGGGGACTCCCTCTTTTCGATCGGCCAGATCCTGCTTCATCCGAGCGGCCAGACGCCCGTCTTCTCACTCCTACGTAGCGACCTCGATCGATCCGTCGGCTTCGTCTTTCCGAAGACCGATCGCAATTCCGTCACCTCGCTGCTTGCTGCGCTGATCGCGACCGATCTCACGATCCTCGTCGGCGGCGACGCGATGCCGCCGATCAGCTACGGGATGGAGCGACTGACCTCGCGAGTCAGGGAAGGCCAGGATCTCGCCGCCCTCGCGTCGTTCAGTGTGAGCGGAAAACACTTCACGTTCGTCAATTCGATGACATCCCCGCTCTGGTTCGGCGAAAACGACGAGGCCCCCGGCCTGCTTCAACTCGCGCAGATCCCCTTCATGGATGTCAGCGGCGAGACCCTGCTCGAGAACGACTATCGAATCCACATCGGAGCCCGGGCGGACGTCGCCTCGATCACGGACGCCATCTGGACCGACGCCCCACTCGTGCGAGGCCGTGTCGACGACCCGAACGCACGGATCCATTTCGACCGCGCCTCCGGCGCCCCGATGACCGAGATTCGCCCCGACGACGACGGGACGTTTCGACTGCGACTCCCGATCGGCCGCTACCGCGCACGCGCGCTGGCACCGGGGAGTCGTCACACGTCGATCGACTTCGAGATCAGCGATGACCCCGCTTCCCATCAGCTCCCGCTGGTCAGCCTGGGCCCGCCGGCCTGGGTCCGTCTTCCGAAAGATTTCATCGGCCGCCTCACGTTCATGAATCGGGACGGTTCCGGCCCCAGCGTTTTCGGCGCGAACCTGCTCGGCCAGAGAATGGGGGACAAGGCGGTTCCGAGCGGCCTCGAGGCACCCTTCCTGAGTCTCGCCGCCAGCCCGGTCGACCCCGAGCGCGTCGCGCTCAGCCCGGGGCGATATCGGGTGATCGCCGTCCGCGGCCCTGAGTACGAGGCCCGCGTAGTCCCACTCGAAGCCCGAGCGGGAAAGGAAACGCAGCTCACGATCGAACCCCTCCTGCGGATCGAGAGGACACCGGGCTGGCTCTCCGTCGACTTCCACGTCCATAGCGGGGAGAGCTTCGACTCAAGCCTTCCCCAATCCGCGCAGATCGTCGCCTTCGCTGCGAGTGGCGCCGAACTCCTGGTCGCCACCGAGCACGATCGGATCTTCGACCCACGGCCCGCGATCGCCGCCAGCGGTCTCGATCACCAGCTCGTTTCGATCACGGGCGTCGAGGTCACGAGCTCCTATGAAGGGGGAGACTCGCCCCACGCGACGGGCCACCTCAACGCCTTCCCGGTCGAACCCGTTCCGGGCGCCTATCGCCGGGGCGCTCCCACGCTCGAGGGTCGGCGGCTGCGTGACGCGCTCGCCGATATGGCGAAGCTTTCCCCCGCTCCCTTCGTTCAGATGAATCACCCACGCGCGGGAGAAAATCTCGCGGAGGGCGATCTCTATTTCGACCACCTGGGCGTCGTCGGCGAGCCCTTCGATCCCACACTGCCGCTTGACCGGTTTCCGAATACGGCCCTCATCGAGAGGAGCCCCACGCACGGCGGACGCGATCTCGACTACGAGGGCGTCGAACTCATGAACGCGGAAAGCATGCTGCGCTATCGCCGCGTCCGCGCCGACTGGCTCTCCCTGATGCTCCAGGGAGAGCGGATCGTCGGAACCGCCAACAGCGACTCCCATCGTCTGGGCGTGATCGTCGGGCTCCCGCGAACCTACGTCGCAGTCGCGGACGACAGGCTCGAGAGCTTTCACGAAGGCGAACTGATGCAATCTCTCCGCAACGGGCAGGCCTGGGGAACGACCGGGCCGCTCCTTCGCGTCGACCTCGACGGGACCCCCCTAGGCGCGCTTCATGCCGGCGCCAGCGGCACCCTCCATCTCGATGTCGCCGCCGCGCCCTGGGTCCCGATCGCGGAATGGCGAGCGTATGTGAACGGAGAACTCGTTCATCGAGCTCCAATCCGCGCCGGCGAGTCGGCGGCACTCCCGCTGGCCTTCGCGCAGGATGCCTTCGTGACGGTCGAAGTCGAAGGCCCAGCTGCGGGTCTCTACGCCGAGGCGCTCCCGAAATTCACCCCCTTTGCATTCACGAACCCGATCTTCGTCGACGCCGATCGAAACGGGCGCTTTGACGCGCCGGGCCTTCCGCACGATCTTCCCGCTACGCTTTCGAATCCCGACCAACCAGACTGATCGCATCGGCTGAAACGGAGCCCGCTGCTTGACCCCGACGCCCTCGACTGCCCCCGGCGACCCGCCTCGACTCTGGGGCGTGGGAACCGGGCGCACCCTCCGTCCCATCTGGCTCCTTCACGAACTCGATGTCGCCTTCGAGCTGAGGCCCATCCTGACGCGAACCGCAAGCATGCAGACCCCCGAGTTTCAGGCACTCTCCGGGCGGGGCAAGATTCCACTCCTCGAAGACGGTGACGTCATGATCGGTGAGAGCGCGGCCATCGTGCTCTATCTCGCCGATCGGTTTCGCGATCGCGGCGTCTTCGCGCCGGAACCCGGTACTCCCGAGCGCGCGCAACACGACGAACTCTGTTGGTTCGCGATGACGGAGATGGATGCGATCCTCTACACCATCCGGCGACACGAGGGACTTCCCGAGATCTATGGAGCCTCGCGGGTCGCCGTCGAGGCGGCGCGCGAGTATTTCCTCCGATCGGCTGCGGAAATGGAACGACGTCTCTCCGATGGCCGTTCCTATCTGCAGGGCGACGAGTTCTCGGTCGCGGATCTGCTCCTGAAGACCTGCCTCGACTGGGCGGTGATGGTCTGCAAGATCGAGCTGCCCGCCGCACTCGGGGGCTATTTCGGACTGGTCTCCGCGCGCCCCGCGTATACGCTTGCGATGAAGACGAATTTCCCGCCCGAGGCGCTGGCCGCACTCGGTGTTGGAGGCCCCTCTTGAACGACCCAAAGTCTGACCGCGCCGCACCCGGACCCGGGATCCTCACACTCATTCATGCGCTCGTCCTCGTGCTGATCCTCGGTCTCGGCTGCGCACACAAGGAGACCCCCATGACGAATGACCCCTCCCAACCCGAGAACGAGCTCTCCCGGGCCTTCGACGAGCTCGTGTCGACCCTTCGCGCGGTGGAAACGGATATTCGAATCTCGCCTGCGTTCGGCGACGAGGCGGAACGGGTCGGTGCCTATCGCCATATCCTGCGTTCGGTCGCCAAGGGGTTGGAAGCCGAGATCCTCCAGGACGCCGACTATCCGTATTTCAGGATCCTCGACTGGTGGCTTCGGGAGGGCGGCGACAATCCCGATCAGCGCTATGCCTTCACGCCGATCCGCGGCGGTGAGACCTATCGTCTCTGGGGAGAACTCGGATCCGCGACGCGCGTCGAGTTCCAGATCTACGCGGGGCGTCCATGGGACGGTTCGGGAACGTCGGCGGGCTATCTCGCCTTCGAGGACGTGGCAATCGATGAAGATGGCTCCTTCGAGGTCTGGGTCTCAGCGGATCAGCGGGAGGGCAACTGGCTCCGCAATCCCGTCGAGGGGACGACGCTGTTCGCGCGACATATCTACAGCGACTGGAGCGACGAACAAACCGGTGACATCCACATCGACCGCGTGGGCTACGAGGGAAAGCGCCGGCCACCGGAGTCCGCGACCGAACTCGCCGATCGGATCCGCGCCGCCGCCGTCATGTTCGGCACGACCGCACGGACCTGGCCGGCGTTCGTCGTACGGCGCTACGTCGAAGCGGGGAAACCCAACACCGTGGCTCCCCCCTACGACACCTATGCGCTCGGAGGGGCGAAGGGCCGTTGGATGAGCGGCGGCTATTTCGAGCTGGCGCCAGGGGAGGCGATGCTTCTCGAACTGCCTTCGACCGCGGCTCAATACCAAGCGGTGCAGTTGACCGATATGTGGTTTGCCTCACTCGAACACGGGAACCAGGTTTCGAGTCTGACGGCGACCCAATCGGTGGAGGCCCCCGACGGCTCCTACTACTACGTGATCAGCCGAGAGGATCCCGGCTACGCGAACTGGTTGGATGCGGGGGGGTTGTCCCGGGGAACGTTCCTCATTCGATGGGACGGTGTGCTCGGCGAATTGGCGGAAGACCAGTTCCCCTCCGCAAGGCGGATCGACTCGAGCGACCTGCGAGAGGCGATCCCCGGATTCAGTATGGTCAGCGAGGAAGAGCGAGAACGGGTGCGCCGCGACCGACGCCGTCACTTGCAACTTCGGTCCCATCGTTGATGTCTCTTCGAACTCACAGTCGACCGCGGGCGAGCGCGGCGTTGTTAGAGGGTCGCCGCTGCTCGGACGCGGCCCAAGCCGGAGCCCCGCGTGACCCCCGATGATTCTGTAGCTGGAACCGAAACGCCCGACATGATCCGCAATACGCTGTCCGACAGCCTCCCGACGATTGCCGCTTGGCTCCCAGACCCGGTGCTCCCCTTCTGGGAAGCGATCGCAGAATTCCCGCTGCTGGGCGCCTTGATCCTGGCGCTAACGTTTTTCGTACTCGCCCTGATCATCCGGGTCGTCGTCTTTCGAAGCCTGAAAGGGCTGACCGGACTGACTCGAACCCTGGCGGACGATCGCATCTTGAACGACCTGCGAAAGCCTGTCTTCACAACCGTATTCTTTCTGGGGCTCGCCCTCGCCGTGCGCTCGGCCGGGTTGCCGGTCGGAACCGCGGTGATCGTCAACCTGCTGCTCTCGGTGATGATCGCGAGCTGGATGCGTGCAGCCCTGCGGATCTCGACCGAGCTTCTCTGCGGCCTCGAGCGCAACCAGCGATTCACGCTGGTCGAACCGCGCACGATTCCCCTCTTCGATCTCTCGCTCAAGCTGCTCACGATTCTGCTCGGCAGCTATGTCCTCCTGCTCGTCTGGGGCATCAATCCGATCGGCTGGCTGGCCTCCGCGGGAATCGTCGGCATCGCCGTCGGATTCGCGGCCAAGGACACCCTGGCCAACCTCTTCTCCGGGTTCTTCATCGTCGCCGATGCGCCCTACAAGATCGGCGACTACATCAATCTCGACAGCGGCGAGCGTGGCAAGGTCTCGGCGATCGGACTCCGGAGTACCCGGCTCCTCACCCGCGCTGACGTCGAGATCACGATTCCCAATGGTGTCATCGCAAACGCAAAGATCGTCAACGAAAGCGGCGGACCGGACCTCAAGATCCGGATCCGCATCCCCGTCGGAGTCGCCTACGGCTCGGATGTCGATCTTGTCAGCAGGGTATTATGCAGCGTCGGGGAGGCGCACCCCGAAACCTGCTCCGATCCGGAAGTTCGAGTGCGATTGAGGAATTTTGGCGCCTCGAGCCTCGACTTCGACTTGCTCACCTGGATCGAGCATCCGGAACATCGCGGCCGAATCACCCACGAGATCCTGATGGAGGTCTACCGAACCTTCATGCGCGAAGGCATCGAGATCCCGTACTCGAAGCACGACGTCTACATCAAGTCGATGCCCTCGGAGGATACGGTGGTCACGGAGACGAGTTGATCGGGCGGGACGAGGTTCAGTCGACGCCGACCACGAACGAGACGCTGGTCGTGCCGGAGCCGCCGATGTTCAGGGTCTGGAAATTCTTCGCTCCCTCGACCTGATAGCCGCCGGCTTGGTCGGTGACCTGGAGGTAGGCGTCGAGAACCTGTCGACAGCCCGTGGCACCGACCGGATGACCCGCGCCGATCAGACCGCCGCTCGGGTTGATCGGGTGCTTGCCGTCGATTTCGAGCCAGCCCTCTTCGACGGCTTTCCAGGACTCGCCCGGAGCGGTGATTCCGAAATGGTCGATCGCCATGTACTCGGAGGTCGTGAAGCAGTCGTGAGTCTCGATCCCGTCGATTCCGTCGACGCCTTCGATGCCGGCCCGCTTCATCGCGCTCGTGATCGTGCTCCGCACATGCGGAAGCACGTACTGGTCATTCGCGCTTTCCGCGATCTTGTCCGCGAACTTGAGGCGCGCGGTGTTATGTCCCCAACCCTTGATGCGCGGGATCTCGGACAGCTTTTGTCCCGTCCCCTTGGCCCACTTCTCGGCATAGTCGCGGGAAGCGAGGAAGAGCGTGACGGCGCCGTCCGTGACCTGAGAGCAGTCCGCGATTCGGATGCGGCCGCCGATCGCCGGATTGTCATCCGTGCGGCAGAGCGCGTGCTCCTTGTTCATGTACCAGGTCCGCGTCTGGGCATTCGGGTTCAACTTGGCGTTCGCGTAGTTGATCGTGGAGATCTCTGCGAGATGCTCGTCCTTCAGTCCGTAGCGCTTGTCGTATTCGTCGCCGAGCTTGCCGAAGAGCTTCGGAAACGGAGCTTCGATCCCCTCCGCTTCTTCCTCGAACCATGCGGCCGTTCCGAGGTACGTCCCGCCCTTGCCCGCATCCACCGTCTTCATCTGCTCGATCCCGACGACCGCCTGCAAGTCGTAGCGACCCGCTTCGATCTCGGCGGAAGCCGCGAGCAGCGCGATGGAGCCCGAAGCGCAGGCGGCCTCGTGGCGAGCTGTGGGCAGACCGCTGAAGGCGGGATCGACTTCCGTGAAGAACGCGCCGAGATGCCCCTGCATGCAGTAGAGCTCAGCCGCAAAGTTGCCGACGTGAGCACTCTCGACTTCCTCCGGCGCAATCTGCGTCGCTTCGAGGGCACCGCGTACGCTCTCGCGCATCAACGCCGAGAAGTGCTTGTTCTCCTTCGTCCAGTTGCGCGCGAAATCGGTCTGGTACCCACCCAGAATGTACACTTCGGATCCAGCTGCCATGTTCGTTTCCTCCAGCAACGCTCGCTGGGCGCGTGCGCCCCGAGCTGTCTAATTCATCCGTTGGCGACCAGGCGATGTGTCATAGGATGCACGCCGCCTCGAGACGATTCACTCGGCGACGAAGAATCGTCCGATGTTGATTCGCGCGTGGTTGAAGAATCGCTCCGGCTTCCCGGTCTTTGCGGCATCCGCCAGTGCGGTCGGAACAACGAGCCCAGCCTCGCCGATCATGTCGACCACACCGTTTGCGCCGATGGCATCGACGAGGACCGAGGGCGGTGCGGCGTTGAAGCCCATACCCATGATCCGATCGATGCCGTCGATGCTTTCCGTCACCTCTCCGACGCGATTGAACGCATAGGCGATGTAGCCTGCGATCACGCCACGAGCGATCTTGGCATACTCGCCCTCGGCGTTCAGGAAGACCCGCATGCCTTCCTTATAGCGACCATCTCGATGAAGTGCGGCCACCTCGTCGATGTAGCCGAGATCGGGAAGTGAGAGATCGACCTCGGGTGTGTACTCGCCGCTGGCGGGGTCGAGCACGAGGCGGGTCTTCCCGTCCTTCTTGAAGAAGCCGCCCCCCGTCTTGTTACCGAGCACGCCCTTGTCCATGAGCTTGGCCATATAGTCCGGTAGCTTGTTCGTCTCGTGGGCCTCGTCGTTCGTGTTCTCGTAGACGTTGTCCACGATGGCACGATGGATATCCCAGCCGACGAGGTCGACGGTGGCAAGCGGCGTCATCGCTCGTCCGGTGTAGGGTCCGATCAGCTTATCCGTCAGCAGGACGCCAATCTCACCGGCCAATTGAGCGACCTCGTTCATGACCTTGAAGCCAACGCGGTTGCCCGCGAAGGCCGGCGTATCGGACGTGCGAACCATCTCACGTCCGAGCCGGACCTGCGAGAAGGCGTCGACGAAGTCGACCACCGCTGGATCCGTATCGTCGCCGGCGATCAGCTCGGTGCCGACGATCACGTTCGGGGGATTGAAGAAATGAAGTCCGAGAAAGTTCCTTCGGAACGAGTCGCTTCGACCCTCGCAGAGCTGATTGATGGAGAGACCCGACGTCACGGTCGCGATGATCGAATCGTCCCGCCGTGCGGCCTCGATCTTGTCGAAGATATTCTTCTTGAGATCGAAATCTTCGGTCAGCGCCTCGAAGATCAGATCCGCATCGGCCACTGCCGCTGCGAGATCATTGTCGTAGTCCCCCGTCTTCGAGTGCGTCGCCACGGTAGGCGAACGGACCTGCTTGATCGCGGCGGCGAGTCCCTCCTCGGCCTTGTCCTTCGATCGGGCCAGGAAGGTCACTTCGGGCACGGCGGTCGTAAAGAGCGCGGCGCTCCCAAACCCCATGGTGCCGTTTGCCCCGAGCACGACGACGCGCTCGATCTTCCGGCTTGCGAGAATTTGCCGCATTTCCGCGGCGCTCATCTGGGAGGTAGACATCGTTTCTTCTCTTCCGGATCGTTTTCGATCCGACCTTTCACCCCGCAACTGGGGGTCGTCTCGTTCGTCTTTCTCAGCCTCAGCGCCGGGTGGCGCGCCCGCCCTCGGATTCTCTGATCCGAGGCACCCATCACGACCCCCGATCGTCTCGGGGTGGATCGACTCGAATTGTACGAGGCCTCGAAGCGTAGTCGCGCGTCCAGGACGGTCGACGACGGACCCCGAAGCAGTGGCACAGGGTCCATGCAGAGAGTGGCCACGTCAAGCCGGAAGGGCTCACTTTCAGTCAGGTTCCTTCGCCTTCTTTCCCTATTGGAGTCGCATAGTTGAAGCCGTCCTGCGGATCGGGACGGTTAACACTATTGTCGACAATTCGCAGGCGATTCGAGCACCCGCATCGCCACCGCTGCGGCCGGAAATTCGACCGCCAGCAGTCTGGATCAGTATTTACGAAACGCGTCCAGCAACTCCGCTTCCTTCTCCTTCGCCGCCGCGAGCTGCCCGTCCTTCACCGTGTCGAATCCCCGAATGTGCTCGGGGATCTCGGCGATCTGGACCGCCAGTTCCCGGTTCCCGAGGGAGAGCTCCCGCAGGAGCTCGTCGAGGGTCGCCTCGTAGTCCGCGAGCAGCGCCCATTCACTCTTGCGATGAGCCGTCCGATTGAAGATGTCCAGCGGCGAGTGCCGCAGGAACTTGAAGTGCCGGAGCAACTTCAGGAGCCCGAAGACCCTGCGATCGAAGTTGATCTTCCGGACCCGCCCGGTGTGCTTGTCCCTCGGCACGAAGAGCTGCGGTGCCAGGTGGAACTGCAGCTTGTAGTCCCCTTCGAATTCCGTATCGAGTTGACGTTGGAACGCATCGCTCGCCCAGAGCCGCATCACCTCGAACTCGTCCTTGACCGCCATCAGCTTGAACAGGTACTGGGCCACCGCGTCGGCGAGAGGATGGTCGGAAGCGCCGATCGATCTCTCGACGGACAGGACCTGTTCGAGCTTCGATTGGTAGCGTGCAGCGTATTTCTCGTTCTGGTAGTCCGTGAGGAAGCGCACTCTTCGCGCGACCCTCTCCTCGAACGATTCCGGCTTCGAGGCATTCTGGGAGCCGCGAATTCTCTTGCCTGCGAGTTCACGCACCTTTGGTGGGTCGTGGGCGGCGAGTCGGCCCCAGGCGATCGCCAGCTTGTTCATCTCGACCGCACGACCGTTCAGCTCGATCGCGCGCTCGAGGGCGGGCAATCCCACTGGGATCAATCCCTTCTGAAGGGCGTACCCGACCATGAAGAGATTCGCTCCGATCGCATCTCCGAGTAGCGCCGTTGCCAGCTTCGTCGCGTCGACGAAGTCGGCGCGGGTCTCGCCGAGCGCCGAGGTGATCAGTGACTCCATCCCGGCTGAGGACATGTCGAGGTCCGCGTTCGAAGCGAAATCGGCAGTCGGCGCGACGTGGGTATTCACGATCGCCCGGCTCCGCGTGGGTGAGAGCTTCTGCATCCCGTCGAGAGCCGTCGCCACGACGATGTCACACCCCAGCGCCAGATCGGCGCCTCCGTTCGGGATGCGCGTCGAATGGAGCTCTTCCGGTGTGCTTGCGATCCGGACGTGACTCGCCACGGCACCGTTCTTCTGCGCGAGACCCGTCACGTCGAGGAGCGAAACACCCTTCCCCTCGAGATGGGCCGCCATTCCGATCAAGGCGCCGATCGTGATCACACCGGTCCCGCCGATTCCGGCGACGAAAATATTGAAGGGCGGTTCGAGGGGCGCGACCGCGGCGTCCGGGACCGCATCGAACACGGAGGAGCCGCCCTGCCTGGCGTCGACGCCGGCCAATTCGATCTTGCGAATCTTGCCGCCGATCACCGTTGCGAAGCTCGGGCAATACCCTTCGAGGCAGGAATAGTCCTTGTTGCAGGACGATTGGTTGATCGTGCGCTTGCGTCCGAACTCGGTCTCGACCGGCTCGATCGAAATGCAATTCGACTGAACGGAGCAATCTCCGCAGCCCTCGCAGACCGCTTCGTTGATGACGACGCGTTTGTCCGGATCCGGAAATTCGCCGCGCTTTCGGAGGCGCCGCGCTTCCGCGGCGCAGGTCTGATCGTAGAGGAGCGCGGTGACACCCGGAATCTCGCGGAGCTCCTTCTGGATTCGATCGATCTCGTTTCGGTCGTGCAGGGTCACGCCGGTCGGGAAGGAACCCGGGGAGTATTTTCCGATGTCGTCGGAGAGGACGACGATGCGCTCGATCCCCTCTCCTGCGAGCTGACGAGCGATCTCCGGCGTCGTGATCTCGCCGGCCATCTCCTCGCCCTCGATCGGCTGGCCTCCCGTCATCGCGACCGCGCCGTTCACCAGGATCTTGTACGTGATGTTCACGTTCGCGGCGACGGCCGCTCGGATCGCGAGCAGGCCCGAATGGAAGTAGGTCCCATCGCCCATGTTCTGGAAGATGTGGTCGACCTCCGTAAAACGCGCCTGTCCGATCCAGTTGGCGCCCTCGGCCCCCATCTGGTTCACCGCCAGTGTGCGCCGCTCGGGCAGGAAGACCGCCATGCCGTGACAACCGATCCCGCCGAGTGCGATGCTTCCCTCCGGAACGACCGTCGAACGATTATGCGGACAGCCCGAACAGAAGGAGGGCAGCCGAGCCAGAGCGCCGGCAACGGCGAGCCCCGGCTGCTCGGGATCCGGCGTTAGATTCGACTGCCACTCCGGCGCTTCCTCTGCGATCCAACGCCGCAGGACGCCGGCAACCAGCAGCGGCGTGAGTTCGCCGATCTGGGAGACGAGGGGGCTGCCGTCGAGATCTCGCTTGCCGCGTAGTCGGGGTCGCTCGGAGAGGTTGTAGAGGATGTTCGCAAGCTGCTCCTCGACGATCGGCTTCTTCTCTTCGATTACGAGCAGGTCTTCATGGCCCCGCGCAAAGGAACGGATCCCCTCCCGTTCCAGCGGCCAGGTCATCCCGATCTTGTAGATCGAGATCCCGAGTTCGCGCGCCTTCTCATCGGTCAAGCCGATGTCTTCGAGCGCCTGACGCAGGTCGCCGTAGGCTTTGCCGGTCGTCACGATTCCCAGCCGGCGATTCGGTGCCTCGAGCATCGTGCGATCGATCGGATTCGCTCGCAAGAAAGCAGCGACCGCCGGAAGCCTGTGCTCGAAGAGCCGTTCTTCGACCTGGACCGGGAAATTCCTCCAGTCGACATGCAAGCCACCCGGCGGAACCTGAAAATCCGTAGGTTCGACGATCCGGACTCGATCCGGAGAGACGAGTACGGAACCCGAACTCTCGATGGTGTCCGTCAGGCATTTGAGCCCGACCCAGAGACCGGAATAGCGCGAGAGCGCCCAACCGTAGAGTCCGAAATCGAGAAAGTCCTGGACGCTCGACGGATTCAAGACCGGAATTCCACAATGGATCATCGCGGGTTCGCTCTGATGCGCGATCGAAGAGGATTTCGCGCCCGGGTCGTCGCCCATCAGGGCGAGCACACCGCCGTTAGGCGAGGTCCCCGCGTAGTTCGCATGTTTCAGGGCATCGCAGGCTCGATCGACGCCGGGGCCCTTGCCATACCAGATGCCAAAGACCCCATCGACCTTCGGCCCTTCCATCAGGGTCGCCTGCTGCGAACCGAAGACGGCGGTGGCGGCGAGGTCTTCGTTCAAGCCGGGTTCGAAGTGGACCTGGTGTTCCTCGAGCTCCTTCTTCGCCTGCCACAGGTTCATGTCGAAGGTGCCCAGCGGAGACCCGCGGTAGCCCGAAATGAAGCCTGCGGTATTGAGACCCGCCGCGCGATCGCGTTGGCGTTGCATGATCGGCAGACGCACGAGCGCCTGGTTGCCGGTCAGGAAGACGCGACCGGACTCGACGCGATAGCGGTCCTCGAGCTCGTATTTCTCATCAAATTTGGGGGCAACTCTTTGGGCGGATTCTGTGGCCAACTGCGGGCTCCTGATAAACGATCGGGTCGGACGCATTGGCGCGTCCCCGGACCGGTGAGCGACCGGCGCACGTTAGCGTAAGTCGCCGCCCTCCCAACGCATTCCTGTCGGCCGTCGGATCTCTTCGCGGGCGGTCCAACCGCCCTCCCCGATTCGACGCAGGCGCCACGACGGCCTATACGATTCGCCACCCCGACCGACGGGAGCCATCCATCGGCCCCGCCCACAACGTAGGAATCGCGAGCGAGGACCCTTCGAAATGAGTCAAGCACCGTCGCAACATCCCGGAGAGCAATATCCCGGAGAGGGGCCGATGAAGATCGGCGTCACGATCCACTCGACGGATCGGGCGATGCACCCCGTCGAGGTCGCACGAGAGGCCGAGGCCCGCGGCTTCCATTCCCTCTACATCCCCGAGCACACCCATATTCCGACCAGCCGACGCACCCCGGCGCCAACCGGCACCCCGGAACTCGGAGACGAGTATCTGCGCAGCCCCGACCCGTACATCGCGCTCGCGGCCGCAGCCTCCGTGACGGAGAGGATCTTGCTCGGGACCGGCATCGGACTGCCGGCGCAGCACGACCCCATCACCTTCGCCAAGGAACTCGCCACCCTCGACTGGATGTCGCAGGGTCGCTTCGTGTTCGGGATCGGCTACGGCTGGAATCACGAGGAAATGGAGAATCACGGGATCGACGTGAAGCGACGCCGCGCACTCGTGCGCGAGGTCATGCTCGCGATGCAATGCCTCTGGAAGGACGAAATCGCCTCTTTCGATGGCGAATTCGTCCGCTTCGAGCCCTCCTGGCAGTGGCCTAAACCGATCCAGAAGCCGCGTCCGCGGATCCTCATCGGCGGTGGGGCGGGGCCCAAGCTCTTCTCCCAGATCGCGGAATATGCCGATGGCTGGATGCCGATCGGGGGCGCGGGGATGGCCGAGCAGCTCGCCCGATTGCGCGGCCTGCTCGTCGAAGCTGGACGCGACCCCCGCACGCTCCATGTCGTTCCGATGGGCGTCTTTCCGAGTGATGAGAAGCTCTCCTACTACAAGGAGACCGGCGTCACGGAATGCGTCCTGCGGATTCCGTCGGCACCGGCTGAAGAAGTGCTCCCGGTCCTCGACGACTACATCCAGTACATCGACCGCTTCTAGTGCCAAGGGACGCCCGGCGAACGCTTTTCTTGGGCGATTCGAGGCCTTTGACTGGCCATTTTCATTTCGATACGCTGCGGATCGTATTTGCACTGACCCCCCTCTCCCCAGCGCGCTGAGCGCCCGGCAGAGCGGGGTCCGCAACAAAGGCGATCGACCCTGGATGTCGAGCGTCGCCGGCCCTGGGAGCCTCCCTGCTCTGGCGCGCCGTGGAGGAAGAGGCTTGGACCTCCGATATACCGCAGAAGAACAGGAATTCCGCAGCGGACTCGCCGGCTGGCTGGCCGTCGAGGTTCCGGCCTATGGCGCCCCGCCGCCGGTCCATGACTGGGACGCTCGCCGGGCCTATGACACGGGCTGGCAGAGGCAGCTCTTCGAAGCGGGCTATGCAGGGATCAACTGGCCCCAGGAGTACGGTGGCCGGGACGCTTCGCTGATCGAGCAACTGATCTATTTCGAAGAGATCGCCAAGGCCAATGCGCCCTATGTGGGCGTCAACTTCGTCGGCCTGCTTCACGGCGGACCGACCATCATGGCCGAGGGAACGGAGGCCCAGAAGGCAGCCCATATCCCACGGATCATCTCCGGCGAAGAAGTCTGGTGTCAGGGCTTTTCCGAACCCGTTGCCGGCTCCGACCTGGCGGGTCTGCAGACCCGAGCCGAGCGCGACGGCGACCATTATGTCGTCAACGGTCACAAGATCTGGACCTCCTTCGCACAGGTCGCCGACTACTGCGAGTTGCTCGTTCGAACCGACCCGAACGCGTCGAAACACGGGGGAATCAGCTGGCTCGTCATGCCGATGGACCTCGATGGGATCGATATCCGACCTCTGCCGACGATCGAGGGCGAAGGGGAATTCTCCGAGGTCTTCCTCGAGGACGTGCGCATTCCGGTCGCGAATCTGATGGGCGCCGAGAACGACGGCTGGCGGGTGACCAACGTGACGCTTCGCTTCGAACGCGGAACCGCGTTCGCCAGCGACATGATCCAGCTCCAGGCCTTTCTCAGGGAGATGATCAAGACCGCGAAGAAGATCACGCGCGATGGCGCGAGCGCCTGGGACGACCGGGCCCTTCGGCGCGAAATCGGACATCTTTCTGGCGAGCTCGAATGTCTCTGGGCGATGGTCAAGCTCTCGGTCTGCGAGGCGAAGGAGTCGGGTGTACCCGGCGTTGGCGCCTCCGCGGTCAAGCTCTACTACACCGACATCTTCCAGCGCACGACGGAGCTCGCCGTGCGCTTGCTCGGTCGCGCCGGGCTCTCCCGCTCGGATATCGGTGACCTGCCCTCGGAGCTCTTCCTGGAACGGCATTTCAACGCGATCAAGGTCGCGATCGCCGCGGGCACCAGCCAGATCCAGAAGAACATCATCGGCGAGCGCATCCTCGGGCTGCCGAAGGAACCGAAGCCGAACGCCTCCTGATCGGCGCGACACCGCATCCCAGATCCCGGAAACAGGGCTCGAGGAGACATCGTGGATTTCCAACCGACCGAAGATCAAAAAGCGCTGCGAGAAGGCATCCGCAGCTTCCTCGAGGGACAGGTCCCAAACGAACGCTTCCCCGACCTCGAAAAGTCGAAGGGCTTCGACCGCGACCTCTGGACGGAGCTGGCGGAGATGGGCGTCTTCGCCCTGCGCCTGCCGGAGAACGAAGGCGGGATCGGGCTGGGCTACTCCGATGCGGTCCTCGTCTTCGAAGAACTCGGTCGTCGGCTCGTCCCGGGCCCGATCGTCTGGAGCCATCTCGCCGCCGGTCTGATCGACGGTGCCGCGACCGGTGAAACCGTCGTCGGAGGCATCGATCTGCTCCGCGACGAGCGCGCCGAGCAGTCCGATCCGATCCTGCTCGAACACCTCGACAGCCTCGACGTGCTCCTCGCTTTGCGACCCGACGGTGTCTACGAGATCGATCCGCGCAGCGTCGAGGCGACGGAGGTCGAGGTCCCCCTCGATCCGATGACCCCGATCCACCGGGCGCTGTCGCTACCCGAAGGCAAGAAGATCGGCGATTCCGAGGTCGCAGCACGCCTGCGACTCGAAGGGGCGGCCCTGGTCTCGGGAATCCAGCTCGGGCTGGCCGAAGGCGCCCTCGAACTCGCCAATGCCTACGCGAAGGAGAGACAACAATTCGGTCGGGTGATCGGCGGCTTTCAGGCGGTCAAGCACATGCTCGCCGAGATGTTCGTCAAGCAGGAAGCCGCGCGAGCAGGCTCTTACAATGCGGGCGCCACCCTCGACGCCCCCGAAGTCGCCGATGTGCAACGCGCGGTGTCCTCTGCGAAGATCACGGCGGGCGAGAGCGCGATTCGCAACGCCCGAACCGGAATCCAGGTCCACGGCGGAATGGGCTTCACCTGGGAAGTGATGGCGCATTATTATCTGAAGCGAGCCTGGGTGTGTGAAAACGCTTTCGGAAACCAGGACGAACACGCCGAGAAGATCGCTCTGATCATCGAAGCGCTCGACTAGCACGAACGGTCGACGGGCCCCTCTCGGCTCGATTCGACGGAGTCCGCGATGATCGGAATCATCTCTTACGGCGCTTATGTCCCGCGCACCCGCCTGCCGTTATCTGTGATTGGCGGACGGCCGCCGACGGAAGGCGGACCCGAACGCGCAGTCGCATGGAACGACGAGGATGCGATCACCCAGGGAGCCGCGGCGGCGATCCATTGTCTAGAGGGGGTCGATCGATCCCAGATCGACATGCTGCTCTTCGCGTCGACCACCCTTCCTTTTCAGGAGAAGCAGGCCGCAGCGCTCATCGCCCGGGTGCTCGACCTCCGCCGGGAAGTGCAGACGGCGGACCATACGGGTTCGACCCGGGCCGGAACCTCAGCGCTTCGCACGGCTTTCGATGCGGTCAAGGCGGGCTCCGCACGCTGTGCGCTCGTCATCGCCAGCGACGCGCGCATGGCTGCCCCCAAGTCCGGTATGGAAGCCAACTTCGGAGACGGTGCCGCCGCGTTCCTGATCTCCGATGGCGATGCGATCGCGACTCTGGACGGATTTCACGCAATTTCCGACGAGATCACCGATGTCTGGCGCCCGACCGGCCACGAATTCACTCACACCTGGGAGGATCGCTTCGTCATCCAGGAATCCTATACCCCCAACATGAACACGGCGATCGCGGGCCTGCTCGAAAGCAGCGAATCCCAGATCGAAGACTTCGATCGCGTGGTGCTCTACGCACCGGATGCCCGATCCCATGGTCGGGTCGCCAAGGCCAACGGAGTCGCGAAGGAGGCGCTCCAGCCGCCGCTCTTCGGTCGACTCGGCAACGCTGGCGTGGCCTTTGCACCTCTCCAACTCGCGTCGGCCTTGGAAAGCACGAAGCCGGGCGACAGAATCCTGGTCGCGAATTTCGGCAATGGCGCCGACGCGATGTCGTTCAGAACCACGGATCAGATCGAGAAGCTCGACACCCGTCGTGGTGTCAGCTGGAACATGGCACGCCGCAGGGTCGTTGCGGACTACGACGACTACGTCAAAGCCAAGGGCCTCGCGGCCAGCGAATGGGAAACGGGAACGAACCCGGGGCTCTCCGCGACGATCCTCTACCGCGAACGCGACGATGATCTCAGCCTCCTCGGGCAACAATGTCGCAACTGTGATGCGATCCAGTTCCCGAAGCAGCGCCTCTGCGAAAGCTGCTTTGCCAAGGACGATTTCGAAACGGTCCGGCTCTCGGGACGGACCGGCAAGGTCGTGACCTTCACCTTCGACTATTTCTTTCCGACCCCGAATCCGCCGACCGTGGTCACCATCGTCGATGTCGACGGTGCGCGTATCCATCTGCAAGTCGTCGAGATCGACCCGGATCAGATGAAGATCGGCCAGGAAGTCGAGTTCGTGTTCCGCAAGATCCACGAGTCGGGTGGCCGGCCAAACTACTATTGGAAGGGCATTCCGAAACCGGAGTAGCTCGCGTAGGCCGTGGTCGGTTCGAAGACCCGCGGCCCGATCCCACTCCCATCCAATCAAGCGCGGGCCACTCCGGCCCCCGCGACTCGGAAGAAGAGGCGAACCAGCATGGCGAACAAAGAATCGATTCGCGACAAGGTTTCCATCGTCGGCGCGGGCTGCTGTCAGTTCGGTGAGAACTGGGATCAGTCGCCCGCGGACATGATCGTCGACGCAGCCTACGAGGCCTACGCCGACGCGGGGATCGACAAACCCCAGGAGCAGATCGAAGCGGTCTTCACCGGCTCGCTCTACTCGCGCAGCGGACCACATGAATGCGCCGACGCGCTCAAGCTCTTCAACAAGCCTGTCTCCTTCGCGACCAACTACTGCGCGACCGGAACCGATCTTATCCGACTCGGTGTCATGTCGATCGCCGCAGGCCTCTACGACACCGTCCTCGTCGTCGGGTACGACAAGCCCAAGGATCGCGGCGTCTCGGGTCCCAGCGTCGTCGTCGATCGCGTACGAGACCTTCCTCAAACACCGGCCGGGTGGTTCTCCCTTGCGGCCGCGACCTATTTCGACAAATACGGCGCGGGGCGAGAGGACCTCGCCAAGATCGCGATCAAGAATCACGCGAACGGTTGCCTCGCTCCAAAATCCTTCCTGAAGCGCCCGATCACCGAAGAGGATTATTTCAAGGCGCGCATCATCTCATGGCCCTTCGGACTCTACGATTCCGCAGCGCAAACGGACGGTGCCGCCGCGGTGGTGCTCTCCCGCACGGATATCGCGAGCCAATACACGCAGGAGCCGGTGTTGGTGAAGGGCGTGACGGTCCGCGCCGGCCCGAACCCACAGAAAGATCCGAACAACGACTTTCTCTCCTGGAAGCCGACCGCGTGGGCCCGGGAAGACGTCTACGAAATGGCGGGCATCACCGATCCCCGCAAGGAGGTCGGACTCGCCCAGGTCCACGACTGCTTCTCCCTCACGGAACTACTCACGTACGAGGACCTCGATTTCTGCGAGAAGGGCTCCGCCAAGGAGCACATCGCCGACGGCACCTTCGAACTCACCGGCGACCTGCCCGTCAACACCGATGGCGGTCTCAAGACCTTCGGCCATCCCACCGGCGCGACCGGCGTTCGCATGGTCTACGAGAACGTGCAGCAGCTCCGCGGGAAAGCGGGCAAGCGTCAGGTCAAGGGCGCGGAGGGCAAGTTCGCGGTGTCCCACAATATCGGTGGTCACCCGACGGCCTGCGGCATCGCCGTCCTCGGACGCCAATAGGCCTTCACGCCATTCTTCGAGAGGGAGCGCAGCATGAGCACGGACGTAGAATGGGACGAGATGACGATCCCGGGAGCGCTGGCCCGAGCCGCCGCGCTCTGGCCGGATGTCTCGGCGCTCGAAGACGGCGACGTACATTTCACGTTCAGCGAACTCGCCTCCGCCGCCCAGGAAGCGGCGCGAGCCTTCATCGCCTCCGGGATCGAAAGTGGCGATCGAGTCGCAATATGGGCCCCGAATGGCTGGCGATGGGAAGTTGCGGCACTCGGTCTGCAATCTGCCGGCGCGATCCTCGTCACACTGAATACCCGCTTCAAGGCGACGGAAGCCGCCTACGTCCTCGACAAGAGCGGTGCGAAGCTGCTCTTCACGATGGGCGACTTTCTCGGAATGAACTACGCCGATTCGGTCGCCAACCAGGATCTTCCCGATCTACAGGGCACCATCCTGATCGAAGGGGACAGCAAGAGTGGAGAGAGCTGGGAGGCCTTTCTCGGACGCGGCGAGTCCATCTCCGCCGAAGCCGCGAAGACGCGCGCGGAGCAGGTCGATCCCGAGGATCTGTCGGATTTCATCTTCACCTCCGGCACGACGGGTAGCCCGAAGGCCGTGACGACCGCGCACGGTCAGAATCTCAAGGTCTTCGACGCCTGGGGAGAATCGGTCGGTCTCCGCGCCGGGGACCGCTACCTGATCATCATGCCCTTCTTCCATTCGTTCGGGTACAAGAGCGGCTGGCTGGCGTGCATCATCCACGGCGCGACCGCCCTACCCGAGGCGGTCTTCGACGTCGGCCCGACGCTCGCGCGGATCGAGCGTGAAAAGATCACGGTCATGCCGGGCTCGCCCACGATCTACCAGACGATGTTAACCTTTCCGGATCGCGAGAAATACGACACCTCTTCGCTCCGGCTCGCCGTGACCGGTGGGGCAGCCGTACCTGTCGAACTCGTCAAGCGCATGCGTAGCGAGCTCGGGTTCCGCGACGTCCTCACCGCGTACGGACTCACCGAAAGCTCCGGTACGGTCTCCGCCTGTCGACTCGGCGACGACGATGAGACGGTCGCCACCACCTGTGGCCGTCCGATCCCCGATACCGAAACCATCTGCGTCGATCCCGATGGCAAGGAGGTCCCACGCGGTGAGCCCGGAGAGGTCTGGACTCGGGGCTACCACGTCATGCGCGGGTATTGGGGCGATGAGGAAGAAACGGCCAAGGCGATCGATGCCGATGGCTGGCTGCATACCGGCGACATCGCCGTCATGGACGAGCGCGGCTATCTACGAATCACCGACCGGATCAAGGACATGTACATCATGGGTGGGTTCAATGTCTATCCCGCCGAAGTCGAGAACCTGCTCTTCCAGCACGAATCGATCGCGGCGGCTGCCGTCATCGGAGTGCCGGACGAGCGCATGGGCGAAGTCGGCATGGCCTTCGTCGTCCCCGTCCCCGGAGCGTCCCTCGACGGCGGTGCCCTGGTCGCCTGGAGTCGGGACAACATGGCGAACTACAAGGTCCCGCGACACTTCGAGATCGTCGACGAACTACCGAGTAACGCTTCGGGCAAGGTCGTCAAATTCGAGCTTCGGGAGAGAGCCAAGGCGCTGCTCGGCTAGTCCCGAAGCGACGAGGCGATGTTCGCCGACGGAAGGCCTATTTCGGAAGCGCCCTATTCCGGCAGCGCATAGGCGATCAGCGCGTCGCCCATCGCGCCTAGCGGATTCCCCCCCGCTGCGATGACGACGAATTGTCGGCCGTCCTCGTTCAAGCGATAGGTCATGGGAACCGAATTGCCGGCGAAGGGCAATCGGTGGCGCCAGAGTTCATCGCCCGTCTCGACGTCGAAGGCGCGGAAGTACTTGTCCATCGACGCGCCGATGAAATAGAGGCCTCCGTCCGTCGAGATCCCACCGCCGAATGCGGGCGCGCCGTAGTCGGTATAGAGGGCCCAGATTGGCCAGGGCGCGAGCTCCCGGAGCGTTCCGAGCGGGCGCGTCCACTTGACCTCGCCCGAGCGAAGGTCGACCGCCGTCACGCTGCCCCAAGGCGGCGGGTTGCAGGGCGCACCGAACTGTGAACCGAGCAGAAAACGATTGATCGCATAGGGCGACCCGGTCATCGGGTAATACTCGTTTGGATAGGAGAAGTCGGCCTCGTTGAGCGAATCCGCCACTTTGCGCGGAATCATGAAGTTGATGAGGGCCGCATGAGTCTGGTTGACGATCATCGTCCCCGTGGCCTCGTTGATCGCGACCCCGCCCCAGTTCATGCCACCCGAGGTGTGGGGCATCTGGATCGTGCCGTCGATCGTGGGCGGCGTGAAGATTCCCTCGTATCGATTGGACTCGATCAGTCGCTGACAATAACCACGATCCAGCGGAGTGAATCCAAAGGCGTCGTCCGGAGCGAGCGCGAGCGGATGAAGCGGCTGCGGATGCGTCGGGAAGGGTTGCGTCGGTGACAGATTTTCGCCGGGCACGCCTCCTTGGGGAACCGGCCGCTCCTCGACGGGGTAGAGCGGCTCACCCGTCTCGCGATCGAGCAGGAACACGTGACCCATCTTCGTCGTCTGGATCAGGCCAGGAACCCCGTCCCCAACCCCTTCCGCCTGAAAGAGCGTCGGGGGGCTCGGTGTATCGTAGTCCCAGACATCGTTGTGTACGTATTGGTAGTTCCAGATGACCTCGCCGGTCTCCGCGTCGAGAGCCACCGTCGAGCTCCCGTAATAGTCGAGCCCGTTTCGGCCGCCACCGAAGAGATCGGGGGACGGGTTGCCCGTGGGCACGTAGACGATCCCACGCTCGGCATCGCCCGTGATGATCGACCAGATATTCGGGGTGCCCGCAGTGAACCGGCGACCGCTCTCGGGATCGGGTTCAACTGGCCAATCCGGCGGGACGGGATCCCACGCCCATTCGAGCTCGCCCGTCCGAGCATCGAATGCGCGAACGACGCCGGCGGGCGCGTCGACCCGCACGTTGTCTGCGACGAGGGCGCCGATTACGACACGATCCCGAATCACCTGAGGGGGTGAGGTCGGGTGATATTCCCAGGGCGGCGCGTCCTCGATCCCCTCACGCAGCGTGACCCTCCCCTTCTCGCCGAATCCTTCACAGGGCTTGCCCGTATCCGCGTCGAGGGCATGGAGTTCGGAGTCCGCGGTTCCGTAGAAGAGCCGCTTCGAGCAGACGCCTCCGGGCTCGACATCCGAGTCCTCCCAATAGGCCACGCCGCGACAGATCAGTGGGTAGGGCCCCTCGCCATGGCGTTCCTTGAAGTCGGGATCGAAACTCCAACGCTCTTCACCCGTCTCGGGGTCGAGCGCGAATACACGCATGAAGGGCGTGCAGTAGTAGAGGTGATCATTGACGGCGAGGGGTGTCGCCTGGAAAGCGGTGACCTTCGAATGACCCGAGCCATCGTAGAAATCGCCGCTCTCGTGTACCCAGGCGACCTCGAGGGAGCGAACGTTCTCCGGCGTGATCTGGGTCAGTGCGGAATGGTGCGAGGCCCCGCGCGTTCCACCCCAATGCCGCCATTCCGCCGTCGGGCCCGAGTGGTCGATCTCACCCGGATCTTCATCGTTCCCACACCCCGAACTGCCCAGAGCGACCGCCAGCATCAGGATCGTGAGCGCGAAACGAACTCGGCGCGCTGGGTCCCGCGCAGTTTCGAAGGAGCGCAGCCCGGATTCCCCCGCACGCGCGGTTGCGGTCGTCACGAAGGATGCGGCACGCGGCGACACGTTTTTTTCGTGATCGCATACGGAACAAAATTGGGACGGCACGGCTCGAGAATCCTCCATCGGCGTGGGTGTGATCGGGCCGGGCCGACGATAACTCCCCCCTTGTGAGGACACACCCCGGCGTGTGAGAATCAGCGGACGCTCTGCGGGAGCCGAAGGGGCCGTTCGTGATGGTCCGGATTATTCTTCCCGCTGCCCCACCCAGGAGGCTCACACGTTGTCCGAATCCCCCTTCGATCTCGAAACCGTCGACCGACTGCTCTCTACGACGCGCTCCGTGCGCCGCCGCCTCGACTACGACAGACCCGTCGAGCGCGAGGTCCTCCTCGATTGCATTCGGCTCTCGCAGCAGGCACCGACGGCGACCAATTCCCAGGGCTGGCGATGGCTGGTGATCGACGATCCCGCGAAGAAGCGCGGCCTCGGCGACATCTACGCCCGCGGAATTCCGCTGCTCGATGAGATGTCGAAATCCGCAAAGGATGCCCAGACGGCCATGGTTTACAATCATGCGAGGGACTTCGCGTCGCGCCTGGGCGATGTTCCGGTGCTCGTCATCCCCTGTCTCGAAGGTCGACTCGACGCCGACGCCGAGCACGTGCACATTACCAGCTACTACGGCTCGGTCTACCAGGCCGTCTGGAGCTTTCAGCTCGCGCTTCGCAGCCGTGGCCTCGGATCGGTCTTCACGACCATGCATCTCACCTTCGAAGAGGAGAGCCGCGAATTGCTCGGCCTGCCTGAGAACGTCGTGCAGACGGCGCTCCTGCCGGTCGCGTACACGGTCGGGATGGACTTCAAGCCTGCAGACCGACCCGCACCGGAATCAATTACCCATTTCAACGATTGGGGAGCCTCATGAGCGCGGGTGATGAGGCGCTCCGCGACCTCTGCCTCGGCCGCGTCCCTCACCGCGCCGAGCGTTGGCGAATGTGTTAGACCCCTCCCCTCACCCGACTCTCCGCCCGCGTCTTTTCGCGGCCACACATGAATCAAGAGACAACAGACCATGGACTACCAGGACATCCTCTTCGAAGTGAGCGAAGGCATCGCCACGATCACGATGAATCGCCCCGAGAAACTGAACGCCTACACGACCGAAATGGGCGAGGAGATCACGCACGCGTTTCGTGATGTCCAGCGTGATCCAGCAGTCCGTGCCGTCATCCTCACCGGCGCAGGCAGGGCCTTCTGCGCGGGCGTCGACCTCGAACACTTGAAGGCTCACGAGGGAGGCGGGAACGTCTCGAAGGGACCCCGGCTCGGCGAAGAGGATTTCCTTCGCAAACTGCCTCTCGAAATGGGTGATTCCAAGAAGCCGATTCTCGCTGCTATCAACGGGCACGCGGTCGGCGTCGGCATCACGATGGCGATGCCCTGCGATATCCGAATCGTCGCCGAGGACGCCAAGATCGGATTCATCTTCGGCCGCCTCGGTATCCTCCCGGGACTCGGTACGAGCCATCTGCTTCCGAATCTCGTCGGAATGGCGCGCGCGCAGGAGCTGGTTCTGACGGCCAAGAAGATCCTCGGCACGGAGGCCGCCGAGATCGGCCTCATGAACAAGGCGGTCCCCAAGGATGAAGTGATTTCGGCGACCCGGGCCATGGCGCTAGAGATGGCCGAGGTCGACCCGATCGTGCTCTCCTACGCCAAGAGTCTGATCCGCTTCGGCGCGATCCATCCAATGGCCGAAGCCATGAAGAACGAACAGGCACAGGGCGGACTCATGAGAGCCGATCGAGAGGCCGCTAAGTCCGGTGCGTGAGTTCTGAGACCGCTGAACCCCCC
>JAPYTP010000022.1 GCA_029941885.1 Myxococcota bacterium | reverse complement strand
AAGGGGGAACGGGAACGTGCCTCGCAGTTCGTCTTGCTGCCGAAGGCGCGCGTGGGGCGATCACCGCTCGCAGTACGGAGGGTCTCGACCGAACTCGCAAACGGATTGAGGCGGTGGGCCACACGCCGTTCGTGATCGCCTGCGATCTCAGCGACCCGGTGGGTGGGCGCGATCGGCTCGTCCAGAGGACCGAGGACGAGTTGGGCCCCCTCGACATCCTCGTGAACAACGCGGCGGCGGGAAATTATCTGCCCTTCGAACGGTTCGAACGCCGAGACCTCGAAATCTCCCAGGAGGTCAACGTGTTTGGTCCCTGGGAGCTGATGCAGCGCGCTCTTCCCGGAATGCGAAAGCGGGGCGTGGGTTGGATCCTGAACATGACGACTGCCGTCGCCGAGCTGCCCGAGGGACCTCCCTTCCCGAACTCGGGGCCCGCAAAGGCGGGAACGCTCTACGGCGGCACGAAAGCCATGCTGAACCGGGTCACCCGCGGCGTCGCAGCCGAGGTCGAAGGCCAGGGGATCGCGGTGAATGCACTCACCCCCCAGGCCGCCATCCTGACACCCCAACTCGAGCCGGCTCTCGAAAACGGACTGATCCACGCGGATCTCTTCGAACCCCTCGAGACGATGGTCGAAGCCGCAATGGCCTTCTGTACCGCCGATCCGACCGAGTTGCACGCGCGCATCGGCTACAGCTTGGATCTCCTTGTCGAGTTGGGTCGCCCCGTCTACGGACTCGACGGAACAGCCTTGCTCGACGGTTGGCAGCCCGCCGATCTGCCGGGACGCTTGAAGGCGCAACGAGAGACCGTCCAGGCGAGCGAGGGCGGTGGCTACGGGCTCGACTAGGTCGCCCCGGGTCTCCCAGAACCCCGGCTGAGGGTCACCGTCGCCCGGGTCTGTTCAGATCGGACTCGTTGCACGGATCCAGTCCGTGATGATCCGTGCCGCCTCTGCGCCGCAGTCCTCCTGCCAGAAATGCCCGGCACGATCGAGGATCCGGTGGGGCTGCCCCTTCGCGCCGGGGACGCGTTCGCGAAAGATCGTCTCCCAACCCCGGGTTGCGGGGTCCGAATCTCCGAAGATCGTCAGGAAGGGCCGGTCGAAGCGCGCCAGAGCCCGCCAGGTGGCGAGATTGATCATCGCACCGGGATCGCTCCGAGTGACCGGAATCAAGAGCGGATAGTGGCGAACCGCAGCCTTGTGCCATTCGCTCGGAAAGGGCGCGTCGTAGGCGGCTGCCACCTCCGGCTCGACGCCTCGAGCGGTCGCATAGGGAATCGACGGGCTCGCGTCGAAAACCGCGGCGCGATGGGACTCATGCCGCCAATCGAGCAGGGCGGTGCTGACGGTCGAATTCGAGTCGCCACTCGCATGCGCGGCCCACTCGATCCGGTCCTCCAGCTCGGGTTCTGCGGTGTGCAGCATCGTATTGCCGGCGGCGACGCGGCTGAATCGATCCATCTCGCGCGACAGGACGCCCATCCCGATCGGGCCTCCCCAGTCCTGACATACGAGCGTGATGTCCCGAAGATCGAGGGAGACCACGAGTTCGCGCACCCATTCGATATGCCGTTCGAAGGTGTAGTGGGGGGCGAAGGTGAGCTTGTCGGAGCGGCCGAAGCCGATCTGGTCGATCGCGATCGCGCGCAGCCCCGCCTCGGCGAATACCGGGATCAGCTTCCGATAGAGGTAGGACCAGGCGGGCTCACCGTGGATCATCAAGACGACCGGAGCGTCTGCCGAACCCTCATCGACGTAGTGCATTCGCAGCGTGCCCTCGGCAACGGGATTGTCGACCTCCACGTAGTTCGGCGCGAAGGGGAATTCCGGAAGTCCCTCGAACCGCGCATCGTCGGTGCGCACCGCGACGGGGCGTTCGGGGCCGGTGAGAGGAATCGTCATGATCGGTTCGGGATCCTCGTGAGGGTTGCTCCCTTTGCAGGCTGGGAGAACGCCCGTAGCTCGAATCCGAGCCCTTTCGAAGCGCCGGGCTCGCCGGGTGATGCTATCCGCTTTTCGGGAGCGGTAAACTCTCGGAATGGCTCGAAATCGAACCCCACTCTTCGACTGCGACAACCACTACTACGAGGCGCGTGATGCCTTCACGCGACACGTCCCGAAAGCGATGCAGCCTCGCTGCGTCCAGTGGGCGGAGATCGACGGACGACTCCGACACATCGTCGGAGGGCGGGTCGATCTCTCCGTCGGCAACCCATCCTTCGATCCGATCGGACCCGCTGGCACGCTCTACGAGTATTACCGCGGAAATCCGAGCGGGGTTCCCGCGGCCGAGCAGATGCGTGGGCGTCTCGAACCTCAGCCCGAGTGCTATCGGGATCCGAGCGCACGTCTTACGACCCTCGATGAGCAGGGGCTCGAAGGGGCCTGGCTCTTTCCGACGCTCGGCGTGCTCTACGAAGAATTGTTGAAACACGATATCGAGGCCGTCTGCGCCACCTTCGAGGGGTTCAACCGTTGGCTCGATGAGGACTGGGGGCTCGTGTTCGAGGACCGCCTCTTCGCGGCGCCCTACCTGTCCCTCGCGGATCCGGATTGGGCCTGTCGCGAACTCGAATGGGCACTCTCCCGAGATGCCCGCATCATCGTGATGCGACCGGCCGCGATCCTGACCGACGATGGTCATCGGACACCGGGCGACACGCTCTTCGATCCGTTCTGGGCACGGGTCGACGAGTCCGGTGTCACCGTCGTGATCCACACCGGGAATTCGGGCTATTCGACGAACGGATATGCGAGCGACGGTTTCGGACGCGCCTCGATCGGAATGAGCCGTCGTCCATCCGTGAAGAACCTCGTTCTGGGCAGGGCTGCGAGCGACTATCTCTACTCGCTCTCCTGCGACACACTCTTCGAGCGTTTCCCGAATCTGCGCATCGCCTCGATCGAGAATGGCTCTGGATTCCTTCCCGAGTTGCTGCTCAATATCGGCCACGCGCGGGAACGGAATCCCTGGCATTTCGCGGAAGACCCCGAGACGCTCTTTCGCGAACACGTCTACGTGAGCCCGTTCTGGGAGGATGACCTGCGCGAAGTGATCTCGATCATGGGGCCTTCGCGGGTGCTCTACGGTTCGGATTGGCCGCACATGGAAGGGCTGCCTCATCCGACCGACGTCCTCGCCGATCTGGCCGATCTACCCTCCGAGGTCGTGGATCCCTTTCTATACCGAAACGGACGCAGCCTGACGGAACGGCGCCCCAAGAGCTGAGGCGGGGTGCGCAAGGACCCGACGACGGCGTACCCAGATTCGATCCCACACGCATCCATCGCGATGGAATCGACACAACCCTCTGGAGGATCGAGCATGGCGGAAGACGAAAACGAGAACACCGACAGTCCGGTCCGTACGAGCCGAGACGACGAAGCGCTGCGCGTGAATTTGCAGGCATGGTTGGCGGAACGGCTTTCGGGCGGCGCGGCGCCGAAGATCTCGGAAATCTCGAGCCCCTCCGGCTCGGGCATGTCGAGCGAGACCCTGCTCTTCGATGCGACCTGGACCGGCGAGAGCGGTTCCCGCGAAGGCGGTTCCTTCGTCGGCCGCATGGCGCCCTCGCAGGCAGACCATCCGACCTTTCCGTCCTACGACCTGGAAATGCAGGCGAAGGTCATGCGTCTGGCCGCCGCGAATGGCGTCCCCGTTCCTTCCGTGCGTTGGTTGGAACTCGATGAAAACGTGCTCGGGGCGGTGTTCTTCGTGATGGAGCGGGTGGAGGGACGGGTTCCGACCGACGTCCCGACCTACGCCATCGAGGGCTTCGTTCACGACGCGTCGTCGCAGGATCGGCGCTCTCTCATGGAGAACACGATTGCGGCCATCGCAAAGATTCACGCGATCGACCGCGAAGCCAATGACACCTCCTTTCTCGAGTTTCCGGTCTCGGGAAGCACGGCGCTCAGGCGGCACGTGGCCAACCAACGTGCCTACTACGAGTGGGCAACTCCCGAGAGGCCCTCTCCGCTGATCGAGCGCGCCTTCCGCCACCTCGAGCAGCACTGGCCGAACGAGACGAGCACAGTCGTGAGCTGGGGGGACTCTCGGATCGGCAACGTGATGTACAGCAACGAGGGTTTCGAAACCGTCGCGATTCTCGATTGGGAGATGGCAGGACTCGGCACTCGAGAACTCGATCTCGGTTGGCTCTCGTTCATGCACACCTTCTTCCAGAAGCTCTTCGAGGGGATGGGAATGGATGGATTGCCCGATTTCCTGCGTCCGGACGACCTCGCCGAGATGTACCAGAAGATCACAGGCCATCCGGTCGAGGATCTTCGCTGGTATGAAACCTACGGCGCTCTGCGACATGCGATCATCATGTCTCGGATCAGCGAGCGGATGGTCCACTTCGGTCAGGCCGAACCCGCCGCGGATCCGGACGACCGGATTCCCCACCGCGCGACCCTCGAGTCCATGCTCGACGGGAGTTTCTGGGACCGCTCTGCCCGACGATCAGTCGTCGTTCTGGATGATCTCTAGCGAGTAGCCGTCGGGGTCCTTTACCATCGCAACCGTACAATTCCAGCGCTCGAGGACCATCGGCTCGAGCACGGATTCGCCCCCGCCCTCGATCGCGCGCGCGTAGAGACCCTTGCAGTCGTCGGTGTAGACGTAGTGCTTCCAGAAGGAGTTGATGTGTTGGATCGGCTCGTCCTTGCCGAAGTGATAGGCCAGCTGGATCCGCGCACCCCCGTCGGTTCCCAGAATCGTCTCACGGAAAGTGTCCTCTTCGATCTTGTTGGTGATCTCGAGTCCGATCGCGTCCTGGTAGAACGAGACCGCACGCTCCATGTTCGCGACATTGATGCAATACTGGCCGAGGGTGGTCTTCATCTGGATCCCTTCGTTCGTGAGTCTTTGTTGGCGACTGATGCGTCGGACGCGACAGCGTCGCCGACTTCGAATTGACTGTCGAGATGCGGCTTGCTGCCGGATCCGTCGACGAGGGCGCGCCGGGTCGCCTCAGCGGGCGTTGCGGTAGCCCACGTTGGGAAGGGGTCGATAGTCCGGAATCGGCTCGAGCGAAAGCTGGCGGCGAACCCGATCCAGTGGCAGCGGGAGCAGCGCAGGCCAGTCTTCCGCAAGCAGAAAGCTTGCCCGACCGGCTCGGCGTCGCGCTTCGAACCAGGTGCCCAGTACATCGGGACGGCCGCGGATCGAGGCGAGCAGCGAGCTCACGAAGGTCGCGATCGACTGCGAGCGGTAGCCGACCTGCTCCGCCGAGAAGGCGACGACGCCGTACTCACCTGCCCAATCGTTGTCGTATCCCGTGACGACATGCCAGAGATCGTGCAGATCCCTGAATCGATCGTGCAGGTAGGCGACGTCGGGTGATGCGCCCGGCGCAACCCCACCCGAGGTAGCGCGTGCCTCGCGAACCTTGCGGGCGAGCTCCTCGGGATAGATCTCCCGCGAGTCGAGGAAGGTCACCAACGCGAGCCCCACCGACCCGTCGGGCATCGCACGTAGCGTATGGCGATTCGTGAGAGGCGCGAGGACGTCCTGTCGTTCGTCGAGGAGACGACGCCCCTGCTCGGACGCACGCATGCGGGACAACATGTGCCGGTCGCCCCGCCCCAGCCAGCGCGCCAGGATGTCATAGACCCGGATCCCCTCGACCGGATCCTTGCTACGACCGAACAAGACAGTCTGGAAGAGGCCCGCGGTCTCGACGATCGCGCGCAGCCGGGTCCGGATCGATGGTCTCGACTCGGTTGTTTCAGCACGCCTCATGCGCCTTGATCTCCCCGGCATGGATTGTCCTAGTCTAGCGAGGCGGGGCGCGACACCAGTGCGCCGTGGGAAGGCGGGGGTGCAACGGGCATGGGGACTCTCGAGGGGCGGATCGCGGTGGTCAGCGGCGCGGGCCGCGGGGTCGGCCGCGGCATCGCGAGAGCGCTCGCTCGGGAGGGAGCCGCGATCGCGATCGCCGAGATCGATCCTGAGACCGGTCCCGATGCGGCGAAGGAGCTTCGTGCGCTCGGTGCCCGGGCGATGTCGTTCGAATGCGACGTTCGCGATCGGCGTCAGGTCGAGGCGACCGTCGCCACTGTGGTGGCGGAATGGGGCGCCCTCGACATCCTGATCAACAACGCCACGGGGGCGCGAAAGGACGATCTCTACAGCGCAGCCGTCGATCAGACCGACGAACAATTCGATCGGCTCCTCGACGTCGATGTGAAGGGCAGCTTCTTCTTCATGCGCGCGTGCTTCCCGCATCTCGTGGAGAGTGACTGCGCTCGGGTCGTCAATATCTCCTCGTGCGACGGATCGGAATTCGCGCCTTTCATGGCGGCGTATACCACCGCGAAGGAGGCACTGCGCGCACTCAGCGGATCCGTGGCCAAGGAGTGGGGCGCGTACGGCATCACCGTCAACTGCGTCTGCCCGAATGCCGCCACCGAGGGCGTCGCCGACTACTGGAAGATGTACCCCGATCAATACGAGGCCTACCTCGCGAAGACGCCCATGGGCCGCGAGGGGGATCCCGAACTCGACGCGGGGCGGGCGATCGCCTTTCTGGTCGGGCCGGATGCGAGCTATATCACTGGCCAGACGATCAACGTCGATGGCGGCTACGTCAGCCACGCCTGATCGGGCGGATGCCGGCTGAGCTCCCTCACAGAGGAGATCGATTCGATGAATGAGATGAGCGGGCGCATGTCCCTTCTGGCAGGCGCGATCGCGCTCTCGGTCGCGATCGGGCCCGCGAGCGCGGAGCAGAGCTATTCCCCTCATGCGGGCATCGACTATCCCCAAAATCTCTATTGGGGCGACACCCACGTACACAGCAGTTGGTCCCCGGACGCCGGCGGTTCGGGCAACGAACGGCTGGCTCCGGAGGCCGCCTTCCGCTTCGCTCGGGGCGAGGAGATCACCGCACACAACGGGCAGAGGATCCGACTTCGCCGGCCCCTCGATTTCCTGCTCGTCTCGGACCACAGCGAATACCTGGGCCTCTATCCGATGCTCGAGGAGAAATTCCCGTCGCTTATCGCGACCGATCGAGGGGCCCGCTGGCTAGCGCTTCTCGAGGAGGGGCGGCGCTCCCTCATCGGCGCCGAATTCGCGCTCTCTCTCGCCGGCGGGATCGATATCATCGGCGACCGCTCCTTCGTGGGAACGGTCTGGCAAAGGGTCATCGACGCGGCCGAGCGGGCAAACGATCCCGGGCGATTCACCGCCTTCATCGGCTACGAATGGACCTCGATGCCGGGGGGCGCCAACCTCCATCGCAATGTGCTCTTTCGCGACGGCGCCGATCGCACACGGCAGATCCGGCCCTTCAGCTCCATCGAGAGTCCGGATCCCGAGAAGCTCTGGGAATTCCTCGCACGCTACGAAGAGCAGACCGGCGGACGCGTCATGGCGATCCCGCACAACAGCAATCTGAGCGCGGGCCGCATGTTCGAGCAGACCCGTTTCGACGGAGAGCCCCTCACGCAGGCCTACGCGCAGTCGCGCATGCGCTGGGAGCGCATCGTCGAGGCGACCCAGATCAAGGGCGATAGTGAGGCGGCGCCCTTTCTGTCACCAGACGACGAGTTTGCGGACTTCGGCACCTGGGATTTCATGCGCGGCATGATGCCGACCGGCAAACACGAAGATTGGATGTACGCGGGCGAGTACGTGCGCCCGGCGCTCGGACGCGGGCTATCGCTCGGACTTGCTCTCGGTGTGAATCCGTTCCAATTCGGTCTGATCGGCAGCACGGATGCCCACACGAGTCTGGCGACCGCAGACGACGCCGATTTCTGGGGCAAGTTCTCGAGCAACGAGCCCTATGCCGGACGCGCAAGGGATCCCTGGGCGAGCTTCGAAATGCCCGATGGGCCGGAGTTCGCAGCCTACGTTCGCAGCACCGAGCTCGCCGAAGGGATGTACACATGGAACCTCGTTGCCTCCGGGTATGCGGCGGTCTGGGCGCACGCAAACACCCGTGCATCGATCTTCGATGCGATGGCGCGGCGTGAGACCTATTCGACGACCGGGCCAAGAATGTCGGTCCGCTTCTTCGGCGGCTGGGAATTCGACGACGAGGATGCGCTGAAACCGGATGTCGCGTCGATCGGATACGAGGGGGGCGTTCCGATGGGCGGGGAGTTGCCCGCGAAACCACCCGGGATGAAGGCAATCCAGGCGCCGCGCTTTCTGGTTTCAGCCCTACGGGATCCCGAGGGCGCGAATCTCGACCGCATCCAGATCGTGAAGCTCTGGGTGGACCCGCTAGACGGAAGCGTGCACGAGCGGATCCATGACGTTGCGGTCTCGGACGGACGCAGGATCGGTCGCAACGGGCGTTGCCGGAAAGCCGTCGGGAACACGGTCGACACAAGGGCTGCGACCTACACGAACGCGATCGGCGACGCGGAGCTCGGGACGGTCTGGCGTGATCCGGAATTCGAGCCGAACGAGCCCGCGCTCTACTACGTCCGTGTACTCGAGATTCCTACGCCGCGCTGGACGACCTACGATGCTGCGCGCTTCGGCGAGGAGCCTCCCAAGGAGGTCCCGGCGGCTCTGCAACAGCGCGCCTACACGTCGCCGATCTGGTACTCGCCCGAGCCCTAGACCTCGCACGAGCGGTCTCGAGATCCGGTCCCGGACTCCTCTCGACGGGGTCCCGATCAGTTTGCCAGAACGGCCTGGTCGAGGTCCTTTCGCAGATGACGCGCTGCCAAAAGGGAATGGATCGAACCCCAGGCCTTGCCCATTCCAATGGCGAGAAGCGAATAACGAATTGCCTCGACTCCGAAGCGGGGATCCAGCAGGTCATTCAAGATCCCGACGAATTGCGGCCCCAGTCCGAGTCCAATCAGGTTGAGCGCAAAGAGCAGCACTGCCGAGGCCATCGCGCGCATCCGAAGGGAAACCAGTCCCTGGATCACGGCATAGGTCGGTGCGCTCCAGCTCGCGGAGAGGAAGGAAATCGGGACATAACAGAGGAGGGCGAGTTCCCCTGTATCGACCAACAGGAACGCGAAGATGAAGGGGGTTGCCAGCACCCCCGCACAAGCCGGCAGCCAGCACGACCAGCGCCGGTCGCGAGCCACCCCATAGTCGGCGAGCCAGCCGCCGGCGTAGGCGCCCGCCAGACCGCAGCTCGCCGAGATCAGTCCGAGCCAGGCGCCACTCTCTGTCCGTCCCATCTCGTGGACGCGCACCAGGAAGGTCGGCACCCACATCATGAAACCATAGGAGGCCAGGTTGTAGAGGGCGGTCGCCAGCGCGATCTGGCGATAGCTCCGGATCCGCCAGAGTCGCGCAAGCGCCTCACGAACCGCGGGCTGTTCTCCGTGATCATCCCGGCCCTCGATCTCGCCACGCCTGGGCTCCTTCATCATGAACCGCACCACGAGTGCGAGGAACAGTCCGGGGAGTCCGACGATCAGGAAGGTCGCTCGCCAACCGAATCGCTCGCTGAGTGACCCACCGAGGGCGTAGCCAAGCCCGATCCCGACGCTCGCGCCCATCGTGTACAACGCGATCGAGCGAGCGCGTCGCTCGGGTGGAAAATAGTCCGAGATCAGCGAGTGGGCCGGCGGACTCCCGGCGGCCTCTCCGACGCCCACGAGCACCCGGGCGATCGCCAGTTGCGTGAAGGATCGCGCGAGCCCGCAAGCCGCGGTCGCGGCGCTCCAGAGTGTGAGACCCAATGCGATCACGTGGATGCGCGTGCCTCGATCGGCCCAGCGTGCAATCGGAATTCCGGCCGTCGCATAGAAGAGGGCGAAAGAGGTCCCCGTCAAAAAGCCGAGAGCGCTGTCGGAGATGCCGAGGTCCTGCTGGATCGGCACCAACAGCATCGACAGGATCTGCCGGTCGAGAAGATTGACGGCGTAGACCGTCGACAGGATGCCGAGAGCGACCTTGGCCTGCCGGTCACTGACAGATCGGGACATACTCAGAACTCGTTCGGGACCTTGAAATATTCCTGATACGCCCGGAATCGTTCACGCTCCGCCGCGACCTGCTCTGCCTCCGCTGAGTCGTATTGGTATTTCCCGTGTTTGCCCTTCGGTTTCGAGGCGAGGTATTTCCGCACGCGCTCGGCGGACTCCTCGCCGAAGGGAATTCGAAGGTCGTCGGATGCGCGGCGGATCGCGTCCACCGGGTCGTCCATGAAATCCTGATAGAGCACGTTCGAGACGAAACCGGGCCGCAACGTGCCGTCCTCCATCCAGCGCATGAGGTTCGCCTGAGTCTCCGCACGCCCATCTGCCATCACAAGATCGTCGAGCATCCCTCCACCCCACGGATCGTCCGTCCGCCACCAGAAGATCGTTCCCATCACGTTCACGAAGGAATCGGAGACCGTGATCGGATCGCGGTGCGTCAGGATGATCTTTGCATCGGGGTAGGTTTCGAGGACGCGGGGGATGTGGTCGATCCAGAGTGGATTCTTGAGCAGCCAGTGGTCCTTCTCGTATTTCCACTGAAGGAGCTTCAGGATTCGCTGGTGCCAGCGGATCGTGTGGCCCACATCCTGCCCCTGGATGTACTTGGCGTAGGTCGGGATCTGATAGGAGAACACGAATACATTGGACAGAAAGCAGGGGTAGAGATACTCGGCGCACTCGACGGGAAGATCGCCCCCGAATTTGTGCATCGCCTTCCACTCCGGCGTCACACGATCGAAGATCGTGATCAGCTTGTCCGCCCTTTCGATTCGCGGGTCGGTGTCGTAGCTCGCGGCTTCCGGGGGCGGGCAGGGGAACATCGCCTCCCAGCGTTTCACGATCCGGTACTGTGGATCCGTCGACATGACCTCGTGCAGAATCGTCGTTCCGGTCCGCCCATGTCCGAGAATCATGACCGGCTCGTGAATGACCTCGTCGTCGATCTCGGGGAAGCGGGTGTAGCAGTCCTGCACCCTGAGTCGAATCTCGAGATACTGCACGAAATCAGAACGAGTCAGGATCCTGCCCATCAAATTGAGCTTGGCCTCCTCTTCGATCGACTTGATCAGCACGCGGAAATGATCGATCCAGCCGTCGTCTCCGAAGTCGTCGAGCCCGGTGTTCGCGCGCGCCTCGGCCAGCAGCGAATTTTCGTCGAGCGGGACGATGCTCTTGCTGTTCAAGAGTTCGCCTTCCTCGTTCAGCCGAGCGACCCATTCGGGCCGGGGCGCCGGTTCCCATCGCGATCGTCGGTCGTAGGCATCTGTTCCCTCAGCCATCAAGAAACTCCTCGAAGCGAAGGGCATGATTCCTCTCGCGTTCAGATTGAATTCGGACTCGCTCGCTCGGATCGATCCAGCGGGTCTCCGCTGGCAGAGTCGCGCGAAGATCACTCGTCGCGACCAGCCGGGTTTCGAGGGCAGGGACGCGTTCGGGCATGCGCTCCGGATCGAGCCCCGCCCAACGCAAGAACAGGAATCCGCGTTCGAGACCATCGGGATCCAACCAGTTGTGGACACCCGGATCCTCGAGACTCAGGACACACGTAAAGGAGCCATCCGAGTCGAACACCGCCTGCTTGGAGTTCAGACTCGCTCCCCTGGCCAAATTGTCGTTCGTCGTACCCCACAGATTCGTGATCGGCGCCCCGACGTAGGCCGCCTCTCCGGGATCGATCCTGAGCACGAGGGCTTCACCGGGACGCACCCAGAAATGTCCGATCGAGTACGCCATCGTCACGAGCTTCCCATGCTCCCCGCTGATGACGGGTTTCGGGAACGCATTCGCAGCCTGGGCGAGAGGGGCGAGGGTGAGTCGGGAAGCCTCGCTGAACCATTTCTCGACACGGCGTGCTGCCATCTGGATGCGACGCGCGTCGTCCGTCTCCCGAGGTCCTCCGCGATCGACGCGGTTTTCGATCGTGAGTCGGCTCGGTCGCTCCCGCTCCCAATCGGCGAGGGTCTCACGCACGAGCAGCATCTCCGAATCGGATGGGAGCTCGACGACGTGATCGACGGTAGGGTCGATGCCGCGGTCCCCTTCGGGCGCTTCGCTCGCAAACGACGCCGGGACGAAGAGGATTCGGAATCGCCTGCCCGGGACGATTCCGAGATCGGCTTTTGTCAGATTGGCGAGGGTGTGCCACTGCGTCGTGAGCGCAGAGAGTTCGAAGATGGTCGCCGGATTCTCCGCCGCGATCCCCTCGAGCACGAAATGCGACTCACCGTCGAGGGGAATCAGCCGATAGAACGTATCCGGATTGTCGTGGAGACCCCGATTGCCCGGTACCTGAACGCCGGCGAGCCGACGCGGTGTGCGCATGATCAGCCGCGGGAGATCCTCTCCCGAATAGCCATCGGCCAGGCCGACCAGGGCGTTCAGGGTGATCTCTCGCGCGATCTCTGGATAGCGTTTGCGCGAGGCCTCGTCCGCATCGGGGATCGATTCCAGAAGAACCTGCTCGCCCGCACGGCGCGCCGCATCGACCGCAGGTTCGAGGGCGAGATCCATGGTGTGCGATTCGATGAGAGATTGAATCGAGGCAGAGTGTTCGCGGGGACCCGGTACCATCGCGACACGATAACGTGCCGACGCCCCGCATGGGGAGAGGCGGCCGAATGCTTTCGAGGGAGTGGATTCTTGGATTTCTGGCTCGGCTATATCGATGAAGATCCCTATCAAACGATCGAGGTCGCCCGCGCAGCGGAGGCCAATGGGTATCGCGGGATCGCGCTTGCGGATCACGTCGCGGTCCCCCTGCGATTCGATTCACAGCACCCGTCCGGTGGACCAACCCCCTTCGACCTGCGATCGGATTTTCCCGATCCCCTCGTCACAGCCGCAGCGGTTCTCGCATCGACTTCGACCCTCGAGGTCATGACCTACGTCTCTGTCCTGCCTCTGCGCGAGCCCTTTTCGGGGGCCACCGCGGTGGCCACCCTGGATTTGATGTGTCCCGGTCGCTTTCGTTTGGGGGTGGGGGCGGGCTGGCTCACCGAGGAGATCGCTCTACTCGGTCACCCGGTTCGTGGACGGGGGCGCCGAATGGACGAGATGCTCGAGATCATCCGACGGTTCTGGACCGAGGAGGAGGTCGACTACCACGGGGAATTCTTCGATTTCCCGACGACGGGAATCGCGCCCAAGCCGGCTGGACCGATTCCGATCTGGATCGGAGGCAAGAGTTCCGCGGCGCTCGCGCGAGCGGTCGGACAGGACGGTTGGCTCGGGATGAACTACGACCTTCCGGAAGTCCACGAGCTGCTCGAGGATCTCGTGGGCCGATTGGAACGAAGGCGGGCCGAGGGCCATGCGGTCTCAGAGGATTTCGAGATCTTCGTGATCCCGAACGCCGATCCCTCCCAGGATCTCTACGAGGATCTCGCGCGAAGAGGGGTCACGGCCACCATGGGCATGGCCTGGGGCTACAAGGATCGAGCGTTCGCGGATCTCGACGCAAAGAAGAAGGCGATCGAAGCCTTCGCGGAACGATTCATCGCGATCTGAGCGAAGCGGAAGGCGCTAGCCCTCGTCCCGGGCTTCGAAGACCTGCTTGGCCGTGCGCATCGCCTCGACCGCGACAGGCCAACCGCCGTAGACGGCCATGTGCATGATCACTTCGCAGATCTCTTCTCGCGAAAGGCCGTTGTCGATCCCGAGTCCGAGGTGGATCTCGAGTTCGTGGGGGCGATCCAGTGCGGTGAGCGCAGCGATCGTGATCATGCTGCGCTCACGGGGGGCGATTCCCATTCGGGACCAGAGTCCCCCCATGACGGTGTCCGCGGTGAAGGCAGCGAAATCGTTCTCGATCTCCTTTGGAAAGGGGAGCGCACTCGCGATCTGGGTGATGAGCTTTTCTCGTTCTTCGTCGTCCATCGTGTCTTCCTCGTTGTCGGTCGCATTCGTGACCGTGGGAGCTGGGTCTAGAAGGGCGCGGGTTCGAGCCCGAGCGTGGGCTTGGCGGCCTCGCGATAGCCCCGATCATCGAAGACCTGATGTCCCGCGCCGATATGGATATCTCGGAAGCATCGCTGCAAGCGACTCGGATTGCGCATGCCCGCGCTGCCCGAAGCCTCCCAAGCGAACACGATCGCGGGCTTGGCGATCTGCTTGACGATGTAGTTGGCGTGCGCCTTCGTCTGGCGAACCGCCTCGGAACATTCCGACTCCGGAGCGCCGCCCTCGATCAACTCGACGGCCCGCTCGTAGATCACGCGCAGCTGGATGCGGGCGGACTCGACCGCTGTCTGGTGGAAGCCGAAATCCCGCTGGAACTCGGTCTGCTCGCGCAAGGGCGGGGAGCCCAGACGAGTCCGTCCCGCTCTGGCGATCTCGGCAATCTCGTGCAGTGCACGCGCCGCCACGCCGATCGCCCAGGAGGAAGTCCCGATGCTGCCATAGGCCTGGGGACCGACGGCGTAGACCGCGCCGCCACTCCGATGCGGTGCATAACCCATGTTCACGTACCAGGTCGCTCCGGTTTCGACGAATTGCTCGGGGATCTCGTAGTCGAAGCTTCCGGTTCCGCGTAGGCCCATCGTGTCCCAATTTCCCTTCAAGCTGGCCTTGTCGGCGGGCACGAAGAACCCGATCACCGGGAGCTTTCCATTCGCGCCGATCGGGGCGGGCGCCCCGTCCCGCATGACGATCGCGCCACCGCCCATGAACTCGGCATGTCCCGAGCCACTCGCGAATTGCCAGCTCCCCGAAACCCGAAATCCGCCGTCTTCTTCGTGCGCGACACCGATCGGGGCGAAATGACCCGCACCGGCGCGCAGGGATGCGAAGGGTTTCGCGAATTCGGGATCGATATACGAGAGATAGGCACCGGTGATCGTGTTCTGGGTGAAGGCCCAGCCCGTCGCGCCGTCGGCAAAGGAGATCGCCTCGCAGACTGCCTGAATCGTGCCGATATCGACCTCGAGGCCGCCGATTTCTTTCGGCGTACTCATTCGAAAGAGTCCTGTCTGCGTGATCGCATCGACGACGGGCCCACTCATCGTGCAGTCCCGTTCCATCGCATCGACTTCGGATTCGATCAATTCGCGCAGGTCGAGAGCAGCTTGGATCAAGGCCGAATCAGGCAAGGGTTCTCCTGCGTTGATCGCGGAGTCCCGTCCGCGAGGGAGCGCAGTCTAGCCGATCAGAATCGCTCTCCCGGAGTCCGAACTACGCGCCGCCGATCGCGGGGAGCACCTCGTTCACATAGAGCTCGAGGCCCTGCCAGGCGCGCTCGACCGGGATCCCACCACAGAGCGGATGGAGGCAGGGTGTGAATTCCGGTCCATGCTCTTCGATTCGGGCGATGCATTCCGAGGGCGTGAGAATCTCGTAGCGCTTCTGGCTGCGCAGACCATCGACTCCACTCACCGGTTCTTCACCCGGCCTCGGCACACCCGCCCGCTTCCAGTCCGAGTACTCGCGGCCCTCTCGCAGGAAATAGGGCGCGAGTTCCTGCCAGGCCCGTTCTGGATCCTCGTCGATGAAGATCATCGAATTCTCTTCGGCGGGATGCGCGACGATGCCCTTCATCCCGAGCCGCGCGAGTTCCGACCGGTAGAGGTCCGACAATTCTGGCATCTCCATCGGCAGGTAGAGGGGAAGCCCGAATCGCGCGGCCCGACGGACGGCCGGCTTGCTCATGCCACCGATCGCGAACGGAGGGTATGGCTTGGAGACCGGAACGGGCGTCACCCGGATCATTTGACCGTTGTACTCGAAGGTATCGCCACTCCAGGCCTTGAGCAGAGTCTCGATCGTATGGTCCATCTGTTTGCCACGTGCGTCCCAGTCCTTGTCGAGCGCCGCGTATTCCACGGGTCGATAGCCGATCCCGGCCACGAAGCTGAAACGTCCCCCGCTGCAGAGGTCGAGGACGGCGATGTCCTCCGCAAGCCGAATCGGGTCGTAGAGCGTGATCAGGAGCGCCGTGCAATTGACGGCGATCGTTTCGGTGCGACCGATGATCGCCGCGGCGAGGGTCAATGGGGAGGGGAGCCAGCCGTTCTCGGCGACGTGATGTTCCTCGACGCTGACAACGGCGAAGCCATGCTTCTCCGCGAATCCGGCCATCTCGATCGCGGCGCGGTAGCGCCCGGACTCGAGCGTCGGGTCATCGGAGTGGCCGGTCATATTGAGACGCAGGGCAGTCGGCACGACAGAAAGTGCTCCTGGATTGGGGGTGGGCGGATCATACGGCGCTGTCGATCCGGCTCAACTCCGGTCGAGGCGCCGGGGGATCGCGAACCGAACATCGATCTCGTTCGCCGAGTCGGGGTCGGCCGCGACGCGCCAGAACACCCCTCGAGGCGGAGTCGATGGGGGCCGGATTCGTCGAAGGTCCACGAACGAGCGGCGATTCGCCGGACAGGCGTCTACTCTGGATCGCCCCCGATCGAGCCGGGGCCCGGCTTTCGCAGGCCGGAAGAGCAGAGTCGAAGGAGTCGAGAACGATGTTGAAAGTCACTGCCACGATGGGGGCAGATGTCGCCCTGCGCGACGTGGTCACCCACGCGCAGCGGGTCGAATCCCTGGGCTACGACACGCTCTCGGTCGCCGAGGCAGTTCACGATGGGATGCTCTCGTCGATGGCGGCACTCGGGGCGACCTCGACTCTCCGCGTGAGCCAGGGCGTGCTCGTCGCCTTCGCCCGAAGTCCGATGTTGGCGGCCCAGGGCGCGTGGGATCTCCAGGATTATTCGAACGGACGATTCCAACTCGGGCTCGGCACCCAGGTCAAGGGCAACATCGTCGGCCGTTTTGGGATGCCCTGGAGCGCGCCCGCCGCGCGACTCACGGATTATGTCGGCGCCGTGCGCGCCTGTTTCGACACATTCCAGGACAACATGCCGCTCGACTTCGAAAGCGAGTCCTACACACTCAACCGGATGCAGCCCTTTTTCAATCCGGGACCGCTCGAGTGTGGCGCCCCGTCGATCCTGATGGGAGCGGTCGGACCGTTGATGACGCGCGCAGTCGGAAAAGTGGGCGACGCACTCCAGACCCATCCCACCAATAGCGAGGCCCGTTATTTGCGCGCCGTGACGCGGCCTCGACTCGAAGAGGGCACGAAAGAGGCGGGGCGGGATCTGAGGATCGAACTCACCGCAGGACCGATGATCGCGACCGGCGCAAGCGCCGCGGAGGTCGAAGCCGAGATCCAGGCCGCCCGCGAGACCCTGGTCTTTACGCTGAGTACGCCCGCCTACTGGCCTGCACTCGAGTACCACGGCTGGCGCGAGGTCGGGGAGACGCTTCGACAGTACACACGGGAAGGCCGATGGGCAGAGATGAACGATCTCGTGACCGACGAGATCCTGCGCGCCTTCGTCCCGGCCGGCACCTACGACGAGATCGCCGACGTCCTGCTCGGGGAATACGACGACGTCGCGGAGCGGATCCTCTTTCCGGTCCCGAAAGATCCGAACAATGACGCAGCCGCACGCAAGGTGATCGCCAAACTACAGGGTGCCTGAACCCCGTCGCTCCCTCAGCTCGCGGCATCCTTCGCCGACGCTGGATCGCTGGCCGACGGGGCCTCCTTGAGCGAGGCGCCGTCGATCGCGCTGAAGCCATCGTCCATCAGGGCGGCATCCACGGCGCCGTCGAGGGCGATCTGCGGGTCGCCTCCGGCCATGACCTCGTCCCAGTGGTCACGGATCGACTCGAGGGTCGGCTCGTCTTCCTTGAAACCCGGATAGACCGTCGTCGTGACACGAGCGGCGCGACCGCCGCCAACGGAGAAGATGTCACCGCTCACCGGCACTTCTTCGTGGCACAAGTAGGCGACGAGTGCGGCGACCTTGCGCGGCGGAAACGTTCCTTCCATCCACTCGCGCACGGCCTGATTCCGTACGCCTGCAGCCATTCGCGTATAGGCGAGCGGCATGATCGCATTCACCCGGATCCCATGCTGCCGACCGTCAACGGCGAGCGACCGGGACAGGCCGATCAGCCCCGCCTTCGCCGCGGGATAGTCGAAGCTTCCATCGACGCCGAGGGCGGTGGAAGACGAAGTATTCACCACGCGGCCGTAGCCCTGTTCCTTCATGACCCGCCACGCGGGTCGAAGAACGTGGAAGGCCCCGAACAGGTGGGTCCCGATGACCGCACGGATATGCTCGTCCTCGAGGTCTTCGAAAGCACCGACTCCGCTTCCGATTCCGGCATTGTGCACCACGATGTCGACCCGGCCGAAGCGGTCGATCGCGTCCCGCACGATCGCGGCACCGCCTTCGGACTCGGCGACCGACTCGCCATTGGCGGCCGCAATGCCACCCTCGGCCTCGATTTCCTTTGCGACCGCGGCCGCCGGCCCGGTCGAACGCCCGCGGCCCCGCGTGTCGCCCCCGTAATCGTTCACGAGCACCCTGGCACCGCGGGAGGCCAGCAGCAGGGCGTACTCGCGCCCCAACCCTCCGCCCGCGCCGGTCACGATCGCCACCCTGTCGTCGAATCTGAGTTCACTCATGTCCGCATTCTCGCATGTCGAGGGGAGCTGCCAAAGACCTCCGGCTTTCATATCGTCTCTCGACTGGCGATGGAACCCGCAGACGGGACCCGCGCCCAAGCACCCACGAATCCGTGGACGACGGAGATCCGACATGGCCGCCGCTCAACTCGACCCCGAACTCTTCCTGCCCGAGCCCGAGCCGAGCGAGGTCGAGTACACGATCATCTCAGTGGACGATCACGTGGTCGAACCGCCTTGGCTCTTCGAGCGCCATCTCCCGGCGAACGTCCGCGATCGCGGTCCGCAGTTGATCGAGACACCCGAGGGCCACGAAGTCTGGCAATTCGAGGGCGATGTCTACAGCCAGGTCGGCATGAACGCCGTGGCGGGGCGCCGACCGGAATCGGTTCGGCTCGAGCCGTTCCGTTTCGAGCACATGCGCCCTGGCTGCTACGACATCAATGCTCGACTGAGGGACATGGACGTCGGTGGCATCTGGGCCCAGCTGAACTTCCCCTCCGCGATCACAGGCTTCTGCGGTCGCATCTTCGCCAACGCGAAGGACAAGGAAGTCGGACGCGCGTGTGTGCGTGCATGGAACGATTGGCTCTACGAAGAGTGGTACAAGCCGAATCCGGAGCGAATCATTCCCTGCGGCATCACGTACCTCCAGAATCCCGAGTGGGCCGTCGAGGAGATCCACCGAAACGCGGAGCGTGGCTTCGTCTCGGTGACCTTCCCCGAGCGCCCGCATGCCGTCGGCATGCCGAACCTTTGGGACCGCGAACATTGGGACCCGATCATCCAGGCCTGCGTCGATACGGACACCGTCATCTCGCTCCACGTCGGGAGTTCCGGCATGTATCCGACCCCGGAGGGTGGCCCCATGCTGCAGCTTGGCGCGACCATGTTTGGCCAGCTCTCGCTCGCCGCCTGTGCCGAGTGGCTCTGGTCCGAATACCCGGTCAAACATCCGAACCTGAAGATCGCGATGTCGGAAGGCGGCATCGGCTGGGTGGCGATGCTGATGGATCGGCTCGACAACATCATCGATCGATCCGGCTATGGAATGGGCTGGGCGGAGCGCCCCGCGGACGTCCTCAAGCGCAATTTCTGGTTCTGTACCCTCGACGATCCGGGCACGATCGTGACGCGGCACCGGATCGGAATCGAAAACGTGCTCTTCGAGACCGACTACCCGCACGGCGACGGAACCTGGCCGAACAGCCAGAGCGTCATCAGCGAACTCTGGGGTGACATCCCGAACGACGAGCTCCGCATGATGTGCAGTCAAAACGCCGCCAGGCTCTATCGGCATCCGCTGCCGGAGGTCGTGCTTCCCCTGGACTGAGCGCACCGGCGCGCACGCGTGCCCACCGATCCGGCGCATCGAATTGCGCTTCGCCTGCTCACCCCGGCCCCGAATCCGCGCTGGCACCGGGTCGCGCGGGTTGCGATGCTCAGGGGGCGGGCGAAGTTGGACGGGTTGCTCGGGACCGATGCTCGCGCGAGGCGCGTACTTCGAGACCGAAGGGAAAGGAGATCGACCATGTCGTCAATCGTGATTCGCGGAGGAACCCTCATCGACGGAACCGGCGCCCCCGGCGTCGAGGCCGATCTCCTCGTCAAGGACGGCCGCATCGCCGAAATCGGCTCGGGGCTCTCCGGCGATCGAGAGCTCGACGCGAGCGGGGCGGTGGTCGCTCCCGGCTTCATCGATATTCACACCCACTACGACGCGCAGGTGTTCTGGGATCCCGCACTCACACCGTCCTGCTTTCATGGCGTCACGACCGTGGTCGCAGGCAACTGCGGATTCTCCATCGCTCCGACCCGGGAAGCGGATCGCGAGAACATCGCGCTCACCCTCGAAAAGGTCGAAGACATGAATCCGGCCTCCCTGATGGAGGGGATTCCGTGGGACTTCGAGACCTTCCCTGAATACCTTGCATCGGTCGAGAGGCGGGGAACGCTGCTCAACTACGCGGCCTATGTGGGACACACCGCGCTGCGGCTCTACCATATGGGTGCCGAGGCGGCCTATGAGCGGTTCGCCACCGAGGCGGAAGTCGCCGCGATGAGCCAGTCGGTTCGCGAGGCGATGGAGGCGGGCGCCGTCGGTCTGGCGACCAGTTTTGCTCCGACCCACGTCGGGATCGGAGGCAAGCCGGTCTGTAGTCGGGTGGGCGAGTTTTCCGAGTTCGAAACGATGGCCGGTGAGCTCACGAAGCTTCGCCGGGGCGTGATCGAAGCGACCCTGGGCTCGGGCTTCGCCTATGACGAGATCTACGACTTCCAACGCCGCATCGGAGTGCCGGTGACCTACACGGCGCTGCTCGCCATTCCGGGCCTCTGGCAACATGGTTCGGCCGTTCACCGCAAGGAACTCGAGAAGGGGAATACGCAGGTCTGGCCGCAAATTTCGGTTCGCAAGATCACGCTCCAGACCCAGCTGAGGTCGCCCTTCGCCTTCGACTCGGCGGATTGTTTCGCCGCGCTCTACGCCGAGGCGCCGGAGATGCGATGGGAACGCTATCGAGACCCGCAATGGCGCAAGAAGGCGATCGAGGAGCTGACGCACACGCCCCTGCCGACGCGATGGGAGAATTTCGAGCTCGCTGAGACGAAAGTCCACGCCGAATTGATCGATCGCAACCTCGTCGACATCGCCAAGGATCGCGGAGAGCACCCCTTCGACGCGATGGTCGCCCTGTCTCTCGAGGAGAATCTCGAGACGCGCTTCCGATACATCCAGGCGAACGATGACGAAGAGGGGATCGAGCACCTCCTGCAACAGGAGCAGATGGCGATGGGCTTGTCCGACGCGGGCGCCCATGTCGGGATGCTCTGTGACGCACCGCTCCCGACGGATCTGCTCGGCAACTGGGTGCGCGAACGCGGTGTGATCCCCCTCGAGAGGGCGGTTCACAAGCTGACCGGCGAACCGGCGAGCATCTTCCGCTTCGAGGATCGGGGAGTCCTTCGTGAAGGCGCGCATGCCGATGTCTGCGTCTTCGATCCAGACGAGGTCGCACCGGGAAAGATCCGACGCGTGCGGGACTTCCCGGCGGGCGCCGATCGACTCACGGCCGATTCGCCATCGGGCATCCGCCACATGCTCGTGAACGGCACGCCGATCTCTGAGAACGGCGAGAGCATCGCCCGTGCCATCGATGAACGTCCGGGACAACGTCCGAAGCAGTTGGGATTGGCCTGATCGTGGTGGACACCCAAGCTCCTGTCATCATAGAGGTCGCGCTCAACGGGGCCACCCAGCCCGATCGAAATCCGAACTCTCCCCAGACCCAGGAGGGACTCGTCGAGGATGCGACCCGTTGCATCGAGGCGGGCGCGGCGATCGTGCACACCCATGCGCCCGATATCTCGATCGGCGGACAAGAGGGGGCACAGCAATACCTCGAACATTTCGTGCCGGTCCACGAGCGATTTCCCGACGCGATTCTCTACCCGACGATCGTCTTCGGCCAGACGATCGAAGACAAGACGAGCCATATCGAGCCTCTGGCGAAGGCGTTTCCACTTCGTATGGGCTTCGTAGACCCGGGCTCCCTGAACTTGATGCCCACGGGCGACGACGGCCTGCCGATGCCCGCGGAATGGGTCTATGCGAACTCGCCATCGGACGTCGCCTACAAGTTCGCCTTGTGTGAGCGACTCGGGCTCGGACCCGGCATGGCGATCTTCGAACCCGGATTCTTGCGGGCGGCACTCGCCTACCACGCGGCCGGCGCGATGCCCCAGGGCGCGTTCCTGCGATTCTATTTCGGGGGCGAGTCGAGTTACCGCGGGGAGGGGAAGGTGGATCTGCTCTTCGGGCTCCCACCACGAAAATCCTCCCTCGACGTCTATCTCGAGATGCTTGGGGACACGCCGCTCCCCTGGTCGATCGCCATCGTGTCCGGGGATCCCTGGGATGGCGATGTCGCGCGTCATGCACTGGAGCGCGGGGGACACTTGCGTGTCGGCCTCGAAGACTACGCGGGGAGCCGTGCCCCGAACAATCTCGAGCTCGTCCTGGAGGCCGTCGCGCTCTGCGCCGAAGTCGGACGTCCGGTCGCGAGTGCCGCCGAAGCCGGCAAGATCCTGAATCTTCCGCGTTGACCGGGGTGTCCGACGATCATGGCATCTGATCATTCGACGGAATGCGACCCCGTACCAGTGTCGTCCGGCCCCGAACACGAGGGGCACGGCTGGTGGCCCTATGTGGGACCCTACGCCGCTTTCCTGCTGATGACAGAATTCGGCGGGAGACTGCCGGACGCCGCGAATCCCTTCCTGCTTTTCATCAAACCCGCGCTCGTGCTCGGACTGATCTTGTGGTTTCGATCCCGCGGTGCGTATCCCGAGTGGCGCGGCGTGGGGGCGCGAATCGGGGGGGTCGGGGGCGCCCTGGACATCCTCATGGGCCTCGTGCTGACCGCGGTCTGGGTGGCTCCCTTCCTGATGATTCCGTCGATGCGGCCCGAGCCGGGGGGCGAATTCGATCCGGCGATGGCGGGGGAGGGCTTCGTGAGTCTCATCCTCGTGCTGCGGCTCTTCGGCTATGCACTCGTCACACCCGTCTTCGAGGAACTCTTCATCCGCAGCTTCGTCATGCGCATGGCGGACGCCTGGGAGGTCGAGGATTTTCGAAATCTGCCGATCGCGCACTACACGGCGCGGAGCCTCCTCGTCACGATCGTCGTCTTCACAGCGGGCCACGTGCCCTGGGAGTGGTGGGTCTGCGTACCCTGGATCCTACTGTCCAGCCTCTGGTTCTACTATCGGAAGAGCCTCAGCGCCGTCATGCTCGTCCACGCGGTGACGAACGGAGCTCTACTCGCGCTGGCGATCTGGGGAGGCGAGCTCTTCCACGACGCCGATGGGTCCGCGTTCTCGTTCTGGTTCTTCGTGTGAGCAGGGCGCGGACGATGGCCCGCTGCGTCGGGGACGACCCTTAGGGTGGGCCGTGTCAGGCCGCGCCGCGATGGCCCTGGCGGATCCGTTGTGCGATCTCCGTCAGCTCCACGATCGTCTCCTGGAGTTCGTCGCGCGGGTCGTCATCGGCCGTGGTCGCGACCGCGAGAGCGCTCACGGCCATTCCGGGATAACCGAGCCGGTCGGCCTCCTCGGAAAGCCCACGGACGAGCGACGCGACCTCGGCGAATTTGCCGGCGAGTTCCGCGTCCTGGATTGTGTCGACCCGTTCTGCGAGACCGAAGACGAAGAGATCGATCTCCTCGGCGAGTTCGACGACGTTTTCCTGGGTCGAGCGAATAGGCGGCTTGCTCTGGAACATGTTGCGAGAGTGATCGGCCGCCGCCGCCCGAAACTAGAGTCCAACCGGAACACGATCCCCGGTCGAGGGGGCTCTCGATTCTTCACGGATCGTGGCAATTGCGCGCGGATTGCCGCAGGCTTTCCGGATGGAGTGTCATTCCTGTCAGAGTGAGATCCCGCTCGCACCGGGCGCGTCCCTGGGCTTTCGCGAGGTCTGCGATCGATGCCGGGCGGACCTGCACGTCTGCTTGAACTGCACTCATCACGATCTGGCCGCCTACAACGCATGTCGTGAGTCGAGCGCAGAGCGGATACTCGACAAGGACCGGGGGAATCGCTGCGACTACTTCAGGCCCGGCAAGGGTGGGGGGGAGACCGAGGCAGGGGTGGACCAGGCCCGCGAGGACCTGGAGAATCTGTTCAAGAAGGGCTGATCAGCCACTTGCACCCGCGATTCGATCCCGTTGCGGGGCCGATGCGAATCCCTGATCCCTTGGATTGGGAGATAAGAGCCCCGCCATGAAGATCGGACTCGTGAGCCCTGGAATACACACCCATCGACCCAGAAGACCTCACCGAACGTGGCAACGAGACACTCACATCGAGGGCGAGGACTGCCGACCAGCAGAGATGCCGAGTGAATACGTCGAGCCCGCACTGTCAGCTGGGACAGATTGTCTAACCTGGCCAGGTCGCAGATGGCAGCCGTGGACGGAACCGGGCTGGGGCCGACAGCCGGAAAAGCACCGAACCAGGTAGGACGATCTTGAACATTCTCGGTATCTCGGCTTACTACCACGACAGCGCGGCTTGCCTCGTACAGGACGGCAAGATCGTCGCCGCCGCCCAGGAAGAACGCTTCACACGCAAGAAGCACGATTATCGCTTCCCGGAGAACGCGGTCCAGTTCTGTCTGGCTCAGGGCGGAATCGAAGCCTCCGACATCGACCTGGTCACGTTCTACGACAAGCCCCTGCTCAAATTCGACCGCCTGCTCGAGACCTATATCTCCTATGCACCGTCGGGATTCAAGCTCTTCCTGATGGGCATGCCGTTGTGGCTTCGCGAGAAGCTCCACACACCCCGCGAACTCGACCGGGGACTCCAGCGCCAATACAAGGGACGCTACGTCTTCACGGAACATCACGAATCTCATGCGGCCAGCGCGTTCTTTCCGTCTCCCTTCGAAGAAGCGGCGGTACTGACCCTCGACGGCGTCGGGGAGTGGGCAACGGGCACGATCGCGATCGGGCGGGGAAACCGTCTCGAGATGCTCAAGGAGATGCGTTTTCCGCATTCGCTCGGGCTGCTCTACTCCGCGTTCACGTATTTCACCGGTTTCCGGGTGAATAGCGGCGAGTACAAGCTGATGGGGCTCGCACCCTATGGAGAGCCCATCTACAAGGACCTGATGATCGAGAAGCTCCTCGACATCAAGCACGACGGGTCCTTCCGCATGGACATGTCGTATTTCGGGTATTGCAATAGCGACATCATGACCACGTCGAAGATGGACTCGCTCCTCGGGGGCCCACGACGGCAGAGCGAGACCGACATCACGCAGCGAGAGATGGACATCGCTGCCTCGATCCAGGCCGTGACGGAAGAGATCGTCTTGAAGATCGCCCACTATGCCCACGAGCTGACCGGCGCGAAGAATCTCACGATGGCAGGGGGGGTCGCGCTCAATTGCGTGGCGAACGGACGCGTCCTGCGCGAGGGCCCCTTCGAGAACGTCTGGATCCAACCCGCGGCCGGCGATGCGGGCGGAGCCCTGGGAGCCGCACTCTTCACCTGGCACGAATTGCTCGACGAGCCGCGTGTGGTGAAGGACGAGGACTCTCAATTCGGTTCGCTTCTGGGACCCGAATTCTCGAACGACGAGATCAAGGCCTATCTCGATAGTGCGGAAGCGGTCTACCGCTACTACGAGGACGACGAGGATCTCGTCGATCGGGTGGCCGAATTGATCGCGAGCGAGAACGTCGTCGGACATTTCTCGGACCGAGCGGAATTCGGCCCCCGCGCCCTCGGTTCCCGATCGATCCTGGGCGACGGTCGATCCGTGAAGATGCAGGAGACGATGAATCTCAAGATCAAGTTTCGCGAATCCTTCAGGCCCTTCGCGCCCGCCATTCTGCGGGAGGATGTCGACGAGTATTTCGAGATGAGACCGGACGAGAACAGCCCCTACATGTTGCTGGTCGCGCCGGTCAAGCGGGACAAGCGCCTCCCGGTCGCAGAAGCGGATCGAGCCAAGGGGCTCGACAAGTTGAAGGAAGTGCGATCGGTCGTTCCCGCGATCACCCATGTCGATTATTCAGCGCGGGTCCAGACGATCGACATGCAACATCACCCCCGCTTCTACAAGATCATCGAGAAGTTCAAGCAGAAAACGGGGAGTCCGGTGGTGATCAACACCAGCTTCAACGTGCGCGGGGAACCGATCGTCAATACACCGGAAGACGCCTTCCGCTGCTTCATGTACACGAATATGGACGCGCTGATCCTCGAGAACTTCGTGATCCTCAAACAGGAACAACCGAACGCGAAAGAGATCGACGTCGACGCCTATCTCGCCGAGTTCGCGCTCGACTGATATTGATTCCCGGCGCTCGCGAGGGAACTCGCTCGGCGCACGACAGCGAAGGGCGACCGCGTTCGAACGACGCGGCCCCGGTCGCCACGGAGTTTGCGATGAGCAAGATGATCGAAATCGATTGGCGACCGGATGACCGGACTCTCACGCAGTTCGGCTTCATCGCCTTGTTCGGTTTCTCGTTCCTGGCCGCGATCGCCTGGTTCGAAGTGCTCGTCTTTTCCTTCGGACTGGGGACTGCACGCCCGATCGTGGCGGGCGTCTTCGCGTCTCTGGCCGGCATCTCGACGCTTTTCTCTCTGGTCATGCCGAGGGCAAACCTGCCGATCTACGTTGGGCTCACGATCCTTGCGTACCCGATCGGCTTCGTGGTTTCCTATTTCATCATGGGCCTGCTCTTTTTCGGGATGATCACACCGCTCGGACTCCTCTTCCGTCTGATCGGCAAGGATCCGCTGAACCGTGGCTTCGAACCCGCGGCCGAAACGTATTGGAACGATCCACGACCCCGCCGCGGCAAGGAAAGCTATTTCCGACAGTTCTAGGCGACGGATGTAGACGGGGGCCCGACAAAGCCTCTCTGAAATGAAATTCCCAGAGAAATTCAGGCGCGCTCACGCGCCGGAGATTCGACCCATGGCCAATAAAGACGACTCGAAGAGCGATTTTGCCGAGCAGGCATCCGGAGACCGTACGGGTCTCGTCGGGGAGTTCACGGACTTCCTGAAAGAGAACAAGAAATGGTGGCTGGCACCGATCGTGATCGCGATTCTGGGCCTCGGTCTGCTTGTCGTTCTCGGCGGAACGGCAGCCGCACCCTTCATCTACACGCTCTTCTAGAGCCCCCGCAGGCGTTCAGGATCGCGCGGCCGCGGAGCACTACTCGGCCAGGCTGAGATCCGCTGCGAGGCCGGCGGCGCGGGTCGCAGTCATCGTCTTGGCCTTCACCTCGACGAAATCCGGGCCGATCGGCGAGATCTGCTTCGAGTAGGCCGACAGCAGCACGCGGTCAGCCAGCAGGCTGATCAATCGTGGGCATCCCTGGGAGAACCAATAGAAGACGGTCTCGACGCCGGGGGAGAAGATCTCTTCGTAGCGTCCCCCGCCGACGTCGATGCGATGCGCCAGATAGGGTAGGACCTGCTCCTGCGTCAGCGGCTCCATGTGATGTTCGATCGCGATCCGCTGACGAAGCTGACGAAGCTGCGGGCTCGAGAGCTTTCGGATCAGCTCCGGCTGTCCGGTCAAGACGATCTGCATCAACTTTGCGGTGTCGGTCTCGAGGTTGGACAGCAGCCGCACCTCCTCGAGGGTCGCCGCGTCGAGATTCTGGGCCTCGTCGATGATCAGGACGGTGTTGCGGCCGGTCCGCAGGCGTTCGAGCAGCAATCGGTTGATCGCGATCAGATAGTCCGCCGTCGACTCGAAGCGCCCCTCGATTCCGAACTCCGCCGCGATCAGCTTGAGCAGATCGAGGGGCGTCAGCCCGATCGTATTGATGATCAGTGCGGTATCCGTGTCGCGAGGCAGCTCGCGCAGCGCCGCCCGTAGAAGAGTGGTCTTGCCCGTGCCGACCTCGCCGGTCAGCAGCAGGAATCCCTTCTGGCGCGTGATGCCATACACGAGCGTCGCCAGGCCCTCCTCGTGGGTCTCGGAGAGCCAGAGGAAGCGTGGGTCCGGGGTGAGCGAGAACGGCAGCTCACGGAGGCCAAAGAAGCTCTCGTACATCTTCTCGCTGGTTCCTCCGTAGTTTGATCGAGCGGACGTCGTCGCGTGTTGGACAGACCAGACACCGCCCTTCGGCGTATGGTGCGAGCCCCACGGACCATGGACCCGTCATGCCCATCGGCATTGTGAGGGCCCTATGTGAGTGAGCAGGAGCATGAGATAGGGAACGTCTGATTCGAATACCGATGCGCCATTTCGGGCACTTCAAGCAAGGTAGGTCTCGATGATCGGCATGCCACCGGCAGTCGCGACGCAACTAGTCGGAGACGTTGCTGTATCCGCTGTAGATGGAGCCGGCCGACGAAGCCCCGCTGATGAGTGGCTGCAGGGGAAACAGGACCATCTGCATCGCGTAGCCCACCCTCGCGAGAATCGTCGGCGGAACGACGATCAGATCCCCCTTCATCACGACGTAGTTCGTCGCGAGGTCGCCCCGCTGGATGTTCCCGAGGTGGACTTCCAGAATCTGGGTCTGATCCCCTGTCGTTCGGATCAGACGGACGCCTCCGAGGGATGCAAAGGGGAGTGGGCCACCGACGCGCCCAATCGCTTCGGAAACGCGCGTTTCCGTATCGAGGGCGAAGATGCCCGGTCGCGCGACCTCACCGTAGATCGTGACGAACTGACTCGGCGAGGCCACCACGATCACGTTGACTGAGGCATCGCGCTTGAATCGTCCGATCGAGCTCTGGATATCCTGGGCGATTTCAACGGGCGAACGACCCGCCGCCTGGATATCCCCGACCAGGTCGACGGAAATCATCCCATCGGGACGAACGCGGACCTCCCGTTCGATCTCGGGATCGGGAAGGATGTGAATTCGGAGCAGATCGGGCGCCCCCACGATATATCCAGGCACGCGCGGCGCAGCGGGGGGAGGCGCGGGCGTCGTGCAGCCGATCATCAGGAGCGACAGCGCCAAGAGACCGCAGAGGGCGGAACCCGCGCCCTGCTGAATGTGTCTTCGAAGATCGCCCAACTCGAAGCGGGGCTCGCGAACTCGACTCAGATCGGACTCTTCCTCGCGCACGCCTTGTCCCCCCCGCCGCTCGTCGACTGCCATCGACGGGGGCGCAGGCACAAGCTATCGGGCCAGACGGGGGGAACGCAACCAGACGCGCCGGATGTCGCCCGAATCGAGCCGTCTGCTCGGTCAGTCCTTCACGTACATGAAGCGGAAGAGCGTCTCGCCGATCTGGATCTCATCGCCTTCGGCCAGCGGCGCCGAGCGAACCCGCCTTCCGTTCACCTTGGTCCCGTTGGTCGAGGCGAGATCTTCGATCACGTAGCCGGGCGCGTCTTCGTCGAAGACGACGAGCGCGTGTTCTCGGCTGATGCCCTCGTCGAGGAGGGTGATGTCGGTGGTCGGATTTCGGCCGATCACGACCTCGTCACCGTCCAGGTCGTAGGTCATGCCCTCGAATCCACCATTCAGGATTTCAAGTCGCCCGGTGCCCATACCCGTATCCAGATCAGACATCTCACGTCCCTCTCCCGGCACACGTACGAGCGCACGCCGGGCCTTCGCTCTCTAGCAGACTGTCTGCGGTATCGGCCTGCGGGCGGGATGCCTTGAGGGGCGCGAATCGGGCGAATCACTCCCCGAGCGAGGGCAAGCGGCGATGTGAGAGCGCCGGAATCGCCTTTCGGACGCGGTCGATCTCCTCCATCGGGCAGTCCGCCACCAGAACGCTGGGGGCATCACCAGCCTGCGCGATCACGAGGCCCCACGGATCGATGATGAGTGATCGCCCGTGGCTCGAGCGGTCGGGACTGTGTTGGCCACATTGGGCAGGAGCCAACACGTAGGCCTGGCTTTCGATCGCGCGGGCCCGGAGGAGCACCTCCCAGTGATCCTTGCCCGTTTCGCGCGTGAAGGCACTCGGAACGACCAACCACCGTGCGCCGCGCAGAGTGAGCGCGCGGTAGAGTTCGGGAAATCGCAGGTCGTAACAGATGCTCATTCCAACGTCACCGAAGGACGTTGGCGCCAGCACGAGGTCTTCCCCCGGCGCGAAATGGGTCGACTCGCGATAGTTGTCCAGCTCGTCCGGACCCAGTCCGACATCGAAGAGATGGATCTTCCGGTAGCGGGCGACTTCGCGGCCGTCGGGTGCAAACATCAGGCTCGTGTTGTAGACGCGGTCGTCACCGGGGATCGCCTCGGGGAGGGTTCCGCCGAGCAACCAGATGCGGTGACGTCCTGACCATTCCGAGAGCGCTCGAATGATCTCGCCATCCGGCTCCTGCGCACATGGAAAGCGCCCGCCCTCGCGGCGCATGTACGCAAAGTTTTCGGGTAGGGCGACAAAGCTCGCCCCTCGCTCGACCGCTTCCTGCACGCCTTTCTCGGCGTGGGCTAGATTCAGCGAGAGATCGTCCGTCGAGCAGACCTGGACGATCGCGACTCGCATCGGGCCTTCCGGCAGGGCACCGCGGCGCTAGCCGCGGAATTGCCCGGGATTGACACCCGTCCGTCGAATCACGTCGTAGAAGTCCTTGCGGTCTTTCTTCGCCATTCGAGCAGCACGGCTGATGTTGCCCGAACAGCGCCGGAGCAGGCCTTCCACGTAGCGCGTCTCGAAGGCGCGTTTGGCGTCTTTGAAGGAGGGCACCTCGTCTCCCTCCGTCGAGAGCATCAGCGCTTCCGCCGAGATCGCTCCCTGGCCCGCGAGCCGGATGGCCTGCCGGATTCGCTCGCGTAGTTCCCGAACGTTCCCCGACCACGGTTCCTCGACCAGCCAACGTCGTGCATCGGCGCTGAAGCCGACGGGTTCGATCGATTTCTCGGCAGCGAATTCCGCGAGGAAATGTGCGGCGAGCGGGAGGATGTCCTCGCCACGTGCCGAAAGCGCCGCGATCTGGATACGTTCGCCACCGAGGGGCGCGAGTGCTCCTTCGGCACCAGCCGCCACCGTCGCGAGCAATCGCGCGGGGGTACCGGAGCCCGACGCCACCCGGAGGGAGTCCGCGAGGCGGGTCAGCGTATTCGGCCCGAGCTGGTCAGCACTCTCGAGCAGAATCGTTCCGCCCTGCGCGCGCGCCAGTGCACCAACGACGACGCCATCACCGAACAGTTCGCGCGTCTGCGCTGGCTCGCTCAGGCCGGCGAGTTGGACCTCGACCAGCGCGCCCCCGGCGCGGGGGCTCCACTGATGGATCGCCCGAGCCACGTGCTTGCGGCCCGATCCACTCGGTCCTGCGAGGATAACGGCTTCGTCGGACCGGGCGATTCCGCTCGCCTGATCCACGACCTCCTGCATCAACGCGCTCGCAGAGACGATACGATCACTGCGTCGGCGACCCGTCGCGCGAGTTGTTCCCGCCGTTCCATCCGCACGGAGCGGGTTGGATCGGTCAGAAGTGATCGACTCGACGCGGGTAGCGCCGAGAGGTGTATGCTGCTCGGACATGGCACGAAGCCCCCAGATAAGATCGTGGCCAATCCAGAAGTATTGGGATTCCGGACATTTGTCAATGATTATTGCGGGTCAAACTCCTCTTTGCACCAAAGTTGACGCGTAATCAGCTTGAGATTAACCCGGTGTCGGTTCAATGTGGAACTTTTCTCGCAAGGAGAGGCGATGCGTATCCACCACATTATAGTAACGCTCGCTTGAGTTCAACCACCGAAAAGGGGCGGATTCGGCTCCTTTCTGACGAGCTGGTCGACCAGATCGCCGCCGGTGAGGTGGTCGAGAGGCCGGCTTCGGTCGTCAAGGAACTCGTCGAAAACAGCCTCGACGCGGATGCGCGGCGTATCCGCGTGGAGGTCCGAGATGGAGGCGCTGCGTTGATCGCTGTGACCGACGACGGACTCGGGATGTCTCGCGCCGAGCTTCCAATGGCACTGCAGCGCCACGCCACCAGCAAACTTTCGTCCGCGGCGGACCTTTCGAGGATCGCGAGCTTCGGCTTCCGGGGCGAGGCCCTCCCGGCGATCGCTTCCGTCTCCCGGTTTCGGATCTTCAGTCGCGCCCGGGGGACGGACCATGGCTACGAGATCAACTGCGAGGGGGGTGAGATCCTGAGCGAGCGCGAAGCGGGAGGGCCCGAGGGCACTCGCATCGAGGTCGCCGACCTGTTCGCATCGGTCCCCGCTCGACGAAAATTCCTGAAGCGCCCGGGCACGGAGTGGGGCCACGCCGCGGATTGGCTCTCGCGCCTGGCGCTGGTTCGGCCCGACATCCACATCGAAACCCAGCGCGATGATCGAAAGGCCACGGTCTGGCCCGCCTGCGGCGATGCCCGCGACCGCATCGCGATGATCCTGTCGGAAGACGACGCGGCGGCGATGATCGAGGTGGACCACGAAGAACCGGGCTGCCGGATCCACGCGTTCGTCTCGACCCCCGAGCGCACGCGACCCAACGGGCAGGGGCTCTACCTGTTCGTGAACGGTCGGCCCGTGCGGGACAGACTGCTCCGTCACGCCCTGATCGAGTCCTACCGCGACCTGTTGCCGCGGGGTCGTTTTCCGATCGGCGTGCTCTTTGCGGAGGTCGATCTCGACACCCTCGACGTCAACGTCCACCCGGCGAAATGGGAAGTGCGCTTCACGGATCCACAGTCGATCCATCGAACGATCCGTCACGCGGTGCGAGATGCGATGTCGTCGCGCAGTTGGCTGGGCGGAATCCGCGCACCGGGCCCGCGCGGCCTCCAAGATCCGAGGACCGGCGCTGGGCAGGGCGGCGCCCCCCGATCGGCGCGAAGTGATACCGGCGCGGGAGCGCCCCCGGCCCCGCCTTCCCCGATCGGGACCGATGACTGGATTTTCGCCCGGGGCGATGATCGCGGATCGCGCGTCGAGGACGCCGGCCACGACGACTGGCCGATCGCCGCCACATCGGCGTCGCGAGACACCGCCGAGGTCGACGCGGGAACCCAGCCGCCGCCGGTCGCGTCCTTCGGCTCGCTTCAGATCCTCGGTCAACTGCGCGCGAGTTATCTCCTGGCCGAGAGCGACGACGGACTGATGGTCGTAGACCAACACGCCGCCCACGAGCGCATCCTCTACGAGGGGCTCCGTGAGAGTTGGCTCGAGGCGGGCGTCCTGCGTCAGGGACTGCTCGCCCCCGTCAGCGTCGAATTGTCACCGCGCGCGATCGCCGCGCTGGCCGAAGCTCCGAAGCTGGTGGAGCGCCTCGGCTTCGAGATCGAGGCCTTCGGCGAGGACGCGGTACTGGTGCGAGCGATCCCGGCGGAAATCGCCGGACAGGACGTCGGCGAGCTGGTCAGCGAACTCGCGAGCGCCCTCGAAGAAGTCGACCGTGGGGACGACTCGGATGCCAGTGCGATCCGCTGGCTACCGAGCCTCGATCGTCTCTTTGCGACGATGGCCTGTCACTCTGCGCGTCGCTTCGGAGATCGGCTTCCGCCCGAGGAGCAGCGTGCGATTCTGGCTGGCCTTGACACGATACCCTGGGCGCCGACCTGTCCCCATGGACGTCCAGTCGCAATCTTGCTCTCCCATGATGATCTCGAACTGAGATTCAGGCGACGCTGAGCACGGAAACCGGGGACCCACGGCATCCGCGACGCAGGTGCGAACGCGCGACCGGCCGTCGCCATTGAGTTTTGCCTCGGCCTGCTAGTCTCCGCCGCCCCCGAATACGTGATCGCGGCCTTCACAGCCCGATCGCGCGAGATTGACCCCGCCCATGTCCTCCGAATCCCCGGTCGAAACGAACTGCGATTGCGAGACCCTGGAGCGCCCGCCGGTCGTCGTCGTCACCGGGCCGACCGGCTCCGGCAAGACCGACCTCGCGATCGCCCTGGCCGAGCGCTTCCGGGGTGAGATCGTGAATGCCGATTCGATGCAGGTCTTCCGGTACATGGACGTCGGCACGGCCAAGCCGAGCCCGGAACAGCGCCTGCGCGTACCCCATCATCTCTTCGACGTGGTCGATCCCGACGAGGAGTACAGCGCGGGACGCTATGCGCAGGAAGCGCGCGCGGCGGCTGCGGCGATCCACGAACGCGGAAGCCTCGTGCTCCTGACCGGAGGGACGGGGCTCTATATTCGCGCCTTCCTCGACGGGCTGATCGAGACCGGCAAGGTCGACCGGGCCCAGCGCGCGCGACTCGAGAACGAGCAGCGGCGCGCGGCCGAGGAGGGCGACCCGACCAGGCTTCACCGACGGCTCCGGGAATTCGACGCCGACGCCGCCGACCGGATCCACCCGAACGACGTGCGCCGAACCGTCCGCGCCCTCGAGATCCTGCAGCAATCCGGCAAGACCGCGTCCAGCGTGCGCGAAGCCCATGGCTTTCGCGATCGACCCTTTCGGGTTCTTCACCTCTGCATCGACCCGGGCCGCGCGATTCTCGTCGAACGGATCGATCGAAGGGCAGAGGCCATGATCGAAGCCGGCCTCTTGCGCGAAGTGCGAGATCTTAGAGGGCGAGGCTACGCCGCCGATCTACGGCCCATGCAGGCGATCGGCTATCGACACATCCAGCCCGTCGTGGATGGTTCCGACATCCTGGCCAACGCGCTCGAAGCCATAAAGATCGACACCCGCCGCTTCGCGAGGCGACAAGTGACCTGGATTCGCGCAATTCCCGATGTCCAGTGGCACGATCCGCTGGACGCCGAGGCGGTCTTCGAACGTGTCGGCAATTTTCTCGACGAGTAGTCGAGTCGGTTCCGGCGGAGTCGACGAATCCGATGCTGCGCGACGTGGCCGAAATCGGACCCAGACGATCCGTGCCGCCGTCATTCATCCCGCAACCCAGTGAAAGGCTAACCTCCGCCACCATGACCGATTCGCAACGCCTTCCCATGGTCGCCCTGGTCGGGCGCCCCAACGTGGGCAAGTCGACGCTCTTCAATCGCTTTGCGGGCTATCGGCGCGCGCTGGTCGCCGACCAGCCCGGGCTGACCCGGGACCGGATCGCCGAACGGATCGAGATCGACGGGCGCATGATCTGGATCGTCGATACCGCAGGCCTGGACCCGGTCCGGGGAGGCGGGCTGGACGCGGCGGTTCAGGCCCAGGCCGAATCCGCTGTCCGGAACGCGGATGTCATACTCTTCGTCGTCGACGGCAAGCTCGGCCTCAGTCCCGAGGACGAGGCAATCGCGACCACCCTCCGTCGCTCGGGCAAGCCGCTGGGATTGTTGGTGAACAAGATCGACCAACCCCAGCATCATCAGGGTCGCATCAACGACTTCTACCGCCTCGGGATCGACGCGACCTACGCGGTTTCCGCGGAGCACGGCGGTGGCGTCTTCAACGCCCTCGAACAAATCCTCGCAAGGTTGCCCGAAGAAGACGCGAGTCCGCATTCCGACGTCGCGGGAACCCGGATCGCGATCGTCGGACGACCGAATGTCGGTAAGAGCTCGATCGCGAATCGCCTGGCAAGGGAAGAGCGGGTGGTGGTTTCCGACGCACCCGGCACGACCCGGGACGCCGTCGATATCCAGATCCGTCGCGACGGCGAAGACTACGTCCTCGTCGATACCGCCGGCCTTCGCAAAGTCGGCAAGCGCCAGGGGCCGGGGGAACATGGTGGGGCGCTGATGGCGCTCCGTTCGCTCGAGCGCGCCGATATCGCGTTGCTCGTCGTCGACGCCGCCGAAGGGATCGCCGACCAGGACGCGCGAGTGGCGGCCCTGATGCGGGAGCAGGGTTGCTCGGCCCTCGTGCTCGCCAATAAATGGGATCTCGTCGAGACCGAGGACAGACCGGATATCCTCGCCGACATCGGACATGGCCTTCGATTCATGTCCGATGTTCCCGTCGTTCCGGTCTCGGCGCTGACGGGTGCAGGGCTCAACCCGCTCTTCAAGAAGCTCCGAAAGGTCGCGGCCGCCGGAGAACAACGCATCTCGACCTCGGACCTGAATCGCTGGCTGCAGGACGTGGCGGAAAAACATCCCCCCTCGATGGCAAGCCGGGGTGCGACGAAGCGACCGAACAAGCTCTTCTACGCCTCCCAGGTGGGGGTGCGGCCGCCGACGATCATCGTCTTCTGCACCGATCCCAAGGCGATTCAGACCTCCTATGTGCGATTTCTCGAGAACCAGCTACGGGAGAGCTTCGGGTTCGCGGGGACCCCGGTCCGGGTGCGGTTGCGCCAACGAAGTGGTCGAAACCGCGATCAACACGACGAATAGGTCATTCGGGGGCGACGCCGGGACTCGAACTCCGCTTGGGCTCCGATACACTCCCGCGCGCCTGGCAGGGGATGCCCGTGGTGGCGGCCGATGATCGGTCCAGCCGATCGGGGCTCTCCGAGAATCAACGCGACCCGACCGTGGGCCGCCTCATGAAGGATCTAAGCGTGGCCCGAAAGAAAAAACCGAATCCCACAGCAGAAACCCTTCGAGGCCTCGAAGAATCGGGCGACCGGGTCGCAGAATGGGCCTCGGAGAATGCAGCGCTGATTCTCGGTGTGATCGCGGCCGCCCTCGCGATCGCAGCGGGCGTTGGAATCTACGTGCAGGCGGGCGTGAATAGCCGCGATTCGGCCGCCGATGCGCTCGCGATCGCGACCAGCCAGTACCGTCAGGCGATGGGCGCGGATCCGATCGCTGGACCGATCCCAGAACCCGCGAATCCAGAATTCGGGGAAAAGACCCGGAGCGAATACATCGACCGCTTCGCCCACGTCGCAAACGAGCATGCCGGCACCACTTCTGGGGCGCTGGCCTGGCTCGAGGCGGGCCACCTCCAGACTGAACTCGGTCGACTCGAAGCGGCGGCCGAAAGTTTTGGGCATGCCCGGGACGACGCTCGAGGCACTTCGATCGCGGCGCTGGGCTCAATCCGTCTGGCGCATCTCGCCGAGGAACGCGGTGACGCGAGGAGCGCGGCCGAGTCCTATGAAGCCGCTGCGGCGGTCGAGACCTATCCCTTGCGCGCCGGCGCCCTGGCCGACGCGGCGCGCTGCTGGGCGGAAGCGGGCGCCCCAGATCGTGCCCTGGCCGCATTCCAGCGACTCGAGACCGAGCATCCGGACGAAGTGATTCCCCCCCAGATTGCGTCTCTGATTGGCGAACTGCGGCTGGCGAAATAGCCGCGGATCCGACGACGCATGTGGGCTCCCGGGCTCGGAATCTCGGGTCCGATCCTGGGTCGCGGGGCCGGGCCATCTCCGTCGACGAACGCCTTCCACGCATCGCGTTCGCCGGGTGCGTCTTCCCCGAACGCCTAGATTCGATCCCGAGATCCTCCTTCCATCCGCGGGTCCGCGGATTCGAAAGCGGCGCCCGCGTGGGGCATCGAATGGGCGTAGACGGCAGGTACCCCGTGTGTTCGCGCGTTTCGAGGGTATCGGGGTCGGAAGGGGGATCCCACCGAACCCATCCTGCACCACCGATAAGATATATTATGACAACTAGAGAGGATTGGATTCGCTGAGGAGTCCCCATCCGGCTTCTGGAGCGCCGACGTGCGAACCCGGGGCTCGTGAGGACCACGGGGCGACCGAGGCGTCAATGGGCCCACGGGATCCCGGGCAGCCCGCATTCGGGGCCCTCGACGATGGCGGGTGTCGACCCGCATAGAGCGGACTCGAGGGGTCGATCGCCCAGCGAGAACACTGTGGGAGGACTCGTTCGCGACCGCAGGCCAAGGCGAGCCTGGCCTCGATTTCCCGAAAGTGGGAGCGGCCGGATCGGCTCGCTTCTGCACGGGTCGAGCAGCGGACGCGTCGCTCTCCCTCGCGTCCGCTGCCGGGCCTTCTCGGGACGTCGCTCGGTGGTCGCAATGGGGGAACCTTGAACGGCGCGAATATCGAGAATTTCCTTGAAGACTGACCAACTGGTAGGTAGGCTGATTTCTGATGCCCTCCGACGTATTCCCCCCACGCCAAGGTGAAGAAAGACGCGCCGAACTCGTTCGAATCGCGATCGATGTCTTTGGCGAGTCGGGCTATGCCGGCGGCCGGATCGACGAGATCGCCCGTCGCGCGGGGATTCGACGACCCTCAGTCCTCTACCACTTCCCGGACAAGGCAGCGCTCTACGCCGCCTCGATCGCCCGCGTGGTCGGGGACATCCGCGACCGGGTGGTGGCGACCGAGAAATCCGCTGGTGAGCGCCTCGAAGCAATCGCGGACGTCTGGATCGACTTCGTCATCGACCGACCGAACGCCGCGCGCCTGCTGCTCCGCCAGTTGATCGATGCGGAACAGGTCCCGACCGCGGACTCCAGCGCCGCGGTGCTCGAGTTGCTCGGTTCGATACAGCACGCCCTCGACGAGAGAACCGGGACGAGCCCTCCCAAGACCATCGATGCGTCCGAGTTTTCGCTGATCCTCTCCAGTACGTCCCTCGTCTGGGTGGCGGGCCGAGGCGCCGTGGAAGGTGCTCTCGGCCTCGACACGCTGGCTCCGCAATCGATCCAACGTCATCGGCGCACCCTCCACGCCCTTGTTCGGCAACTCCTCGCCGCCAGCGCCGAAGCGACGCACCCCCGCACGGATTCCCCCTCGCCCTTGCGGGAACGCGAGGTCGAGAAACACGCCGATCCTCCGCCGCTCCCCGCGAAACTCCCCAGACACTCCATGAGGTCCAGATGACGCTGTTCCTGTCCCCCCTTTGTGGCTTTCGACTCGTCGCGCAACGGACGCTCGCAGCGGGCGTCATCGTCGTGCTGACAATCATGGCTTTCGCCGACGCCCGGGCCGACGACCCGGAAGTCAGCGGCGGGCCCGGCTCGGTCGAGCTGGCGCCTTTTGGTGGCCAATGGAACCGGATCCCCGACGAGGAAGAAGACGCCTCACGACACCTGAGCATCGATGCGGCGATCGACGACCTGTCGTGGATCCTGCGTAGCATGGCGGGCCGAATGCTCAAGAAATCGACGGCGCCCCCCGTCGAGATGGGCTTCGATTGGGACGGCGAACGCCTCCACCAGCTCGTACACGGCGCCCATGGCGAGCTCCGCCGCCCGGTTCAATTGAACGGGGATTCCCAGCGCCATACCAACGATCGCGGCGACGATTTTTCCTCGAAGTGGGTCTGGACCGAAGGGGGTCTCCAGGTGCATTGGGTGCAGGACCAGGCCTTCGGCAGCAATCTCTACCGGGTCGATCCGCTCGACCAGATGCTCCGTGTCGAACACCGGATCCAAATCACCGCGATTTCGGGGATCGAGCCGATCGTGTTCCGATCGCGGTTCGGACGCACGGATCTGCCCACCGTCACTGCGGCCCGCGATCCGGAAACGGAATCCAGCCCGGATTCGAGCGAGCTGCGCTGAGGCTTGAGATCCCCCGATCGAACCCCGCCGCCCCCTCCCCAAGCCGCCCCACCCACTGGGAGTTTTTCAGCCCGCCTCACAATTCCTGAGCAAGTCGGGCCCGAACACTGGCTTGAAACGCGCCAAACGGCTACAAGCACGGTCGATTTGTGTACGAGGAAAATCGACTTTCCCGACCGTGGAGCAGGATGAATGGCGGCGAGCAAGAAAAAAGCAGCGAAAAAGCCTGCGAAGAAGGCATCCAAGAAAACAGCCAAGGCCCCGGCCAAGAAGGCGAAAACCGCCAAGAAGGCGGCGCGGAAACCCTCGAAGAAGAAGGCGAGCGCCAAGCGGAACAAGGCACCCAAGAAGAGCACGGCATCCAAGAAGGCGTCCGGGAAGGCCGCGGCGAAGAAGGCCGCCAAGACCCCGGCGAAGGCCAAGACCAAAAAGAGCGCAAAACCGGCACCGAAGAAGGCCGCGGCAAAGACGGCTCCCAAGAAGGCCGCCGCCAGCCCCTCAGCGTCCGGAAAAAAGAAGAAGGGCAAGGCCGCAGGTGGCGCCGCGTCGGCCAAGAAGTCGCGCCCCAAGAAGCCCATTGCTCCCACCGGGCCGCGTCATCCGAAGCTCGGATTCAAGTGGATCTGCTTTGGCTGTGGCGCGAAATTCTACGATCTGGGAAAAGAGAAACCCATCTGCCCCAAGTGCGAGCTGAACCAACACGATCGGCCAGCGGTTCTGCCCAAGGCGCCCGCCGAATCGCCCAAGCCGAAGGTCGTGCGCCCGATGGCCCAGCTATTGGATGACGAGGAACCCACGCCGGCGTCGGGAGACGAAATGGCGATGGACGGCAAGCCCGCCTCGGAAACCGTAGAGATGTTCGACGATTCGGAGGGCGAGGCCGCTGGTCTCGACATCGATACAGAGGGCGACACCGACGGAACGGCCGAGCCGCCGGAGATCGACGTCCTCTAGGGAAGCGACCGGGAGGAGCCGAGCGAGCTGCGGGCACCTGCAACGGTGAGTCACGGCTCAGGGGGACAGACGCTCGGCCCCTCGGCCTTTTTTCAGATCGTCGTCAATCGCTTCACGTGGCGCATCAGACCCTCGCCAAAGCGCATGCGGATGGCGAGTTCACGGTCGAGTTCGGAGATCTGCCCTTCCCGGTCCGCCACGTCGCCCGCCGCGTCTCGAATGGCCGAGCTGGTCCGGGCGGTTCGCTGGAACTGCGCGACGTTGTCCGTCATCGAACCGACATCCCGCTTCGGTCGAACGCGCTTGCGCTTGGCCGCATCGAACTGTGCACGAACCACTTCGAGATCGGTCGCGTACGCCTCGCGAAGCGCGTCGAGGTCAGCAACCCCGTAGCCTTCATAGGGACGTTGACCCTCCCTCTCTTTCTCGATCCGAAAATTCCGGTGATAATTCCAGGCTCCCATGCCCGAGAGCAGGATCACCAGGAGCAGAACGGAGCCCGTCGCGCGGCCGGATTGTGAATGATGAGACATACCAGGGACCTCCGTGCGCTCTTCCCGGAAGAACGAGTGCAGCACTCACCCTGATCGGTCGCCCGCGACGTGTTCTCAACACCCCACCCCGGCTTTTTCCCCGGTCGAAGCGGACGTTCAGCCAGCGGGGGGCGATCGAAGCAGTTCGCTGGCAGGGGACCGGAAACCGGCACGCGCCCTCGAGCACGAGCCGATCGACCTTCGTCAGTAGAGCAGCCGGTAGGCCTGCACGCTGCGCATGACACGCTTCACATAACTGCGCGTTTGTGAGTAGGGAATCGATTCCACCCACTCGTCATCGGGGCGCCCCGTCTCGTCTACCCAATCCGCGACGACGTGGGGACCGGCGTTATAGCTCGCGATCGACGCCGAGAGCTTGGTCGGAAAGATCTGACTCAGCTCGAAGAGATAGAACGAGCCGAACTCGATATTCGTGCGCGGATCGAAGAGGTCATCGGGATCGAAGGCGGCGCGCCCGATTCGATCCGCCAATTGCGCACCGGTCTCCCGCATGATCTGGAGCAGACCACGCGCGCCGACTGGAGAAATGATCTTGGGCCGATAGCCGCTCTCCTCGCGCATGATCGAGTAGATGAGTTCCGGGTCGACGCTCTCATCGGAAGCGGTCGCCGCGTCGACGAGTCCCGAATAGGCGGAGGGCCAGGCATACCACCACAGCTCCTCGAGTCCCTGGATCGGACCTCGGGCCAGAGGTGCGGTGTAGGCATCCACGACGAGCCGTTGGGCCCGGTTGTAGTCTCCCGCGGAGGTGAGCAGGCGGGCGAGTTCGACGCGATCACTCAGTCCCCGCGCTCGGCGAGTGAGATGCGCCGTTTCCTCGGCACCGGGCTCGACGAGGCCGGCCTCCATCAGGATTCGGATGCGTTCGAGCGCGCCTGCGGGAAGCGCCGCCCTGCCCGGATCGATCGAGTGTTTCGGGCGGGCGACCTCGACGCGGCCCGTTCGCTCCCGGGCGCGCCAACCGTAGTAGGCGAGCGGATATTCCTCGGCCAGTGAGGAAAAGAGTGCCTCCGCTTCGTCGCCTTGGCCCGCGGCTTCGAGGGCCCGGCCCTGCCAATAGAGCGGTCTCAATCGATCGATCGGATCCTCGGTCGCGTCGGCGAGCGCCTCGAAACGATCCGAGGCCTGCTGATGGCGACCGTGTCGGTAATCGCTCCATCCGAGACGCCAGAGCGCCGCCCGACTCATGCCCCCCTTCCCGTGGTCGTTGGCCAATACCTTGAAATGGGCGCGTGCCTCCTCATCGCGATCCCGACCATCGAGCAAGAGCGCCGCCAGGTAATGGGCACGAAGCCGATTCGGACCCGACTTCTTCGCCATCTTCTCGAACGCCGCGATCGACTCGAGCACGAGATCCGCCCGGGCCATCGAGCGTGCCAGCCAGATCGGTGTGTCCCCCGTCTGCGGCAGCGCTTGGAATGCATCGACCGCCTCCGGATAGCGCCGCATTCGAAACAGCGTCTGCGCCCGCTGCTTCTGGGTTCGGCGGGTCTCGGAAGCGGAGAGTCCCAGTTCGAGCGCCCGATTGTAAGCGGAGAGGGCCTCGTCGTTCATGCGTTGTCGAAACAGCCGATCCCCACGACGCCGCCAATCGCTCGCCCGGCGCATCTGCTCATCGAGATGGGCCTCGATCACGTCCAATCGATGACTGGCCTGCTTCGCTTCCTCGCTCGCGGGGTGCGCGTACCAGAGCAGGCGCCAGGTCACGGCGGCGGCTCGATCCTCACCAGAGCGTTCCTCGCTGCGAGCGACTCGCCGCAAGAGAGCGGCTCTCTGATCATCATCCTGGGTATCGGAGAGGGCGGCCGCCCAAGCCTCTCGCGCACCGACCTCGTCGCGGCTCGCCACGAGGGCGAGGCCCAGAAGTTCATGAAGCTCGGCGCGCAGCGGGGAACTCGAAAAATCGGAGAGGGTCTGTCCAACGATCTGGCGGGCCTCTTCCGCGCGACCGGTCTCGAGTTGTAGTCGCGCGCGGCGCAGTCCCGCGTGATCCCCGACGATCGGGTGACGTGCGGAGAGCTGAGCGTACAGCCAGTCCGCGTGAGAGAAGTCTTCCTGTTCGATCGCGGCGCTTGCGGCGCGCAGGAGAGCGGCCGGATCGCCTAGCAGGACTTCACTCTGGGCGCGCAGGATCCGATCTGCGGGAGGCGTCGGCATCCTCCCCATGATCTCGTCGGGGGACGCGTCGACCGCCCCGACGCCGGACGGTTCGGAATCTGCCCTGGCTCGCGGTGATTTTTCGGCAGAGGGCAATCGCGATTCGGGCGCCAGCAACGCGGGGGCGCTGGACTCGGTTGGCTCGGGTTCGGGATCCGGCGGAGACGATCCGTCGAGCGCGGGCAAGGCTGCGACCACGATCGGTGGCGACTGCTTCGTCATCCGGAGGTCGGCCCCGGCATCGGATCCGTGCGGGGTCCGGGCACCCGGCTGAAAGGCGGGCGATCGTGCGTCGCTCGCGGGAGCCGCGCCCGCGCAGACGAGGCAGCCGACCAATCCCACGACGGCCATCCGGAGGACGACGCCGTCGCGGAGCCGCGACGCGGTCACTCCGAATCGTTCCCGCCGAATCGGGCATGCCTGAAAGACGCTCGTCACCGCCGACTCCCTGTCCACCTCGGGTGGACGGATTCACTCATTCTGGCCCCGCCCGTGCCCCTGTCAATCGAACCGAATCCACATATGGTCTACCCGAGTGAGTGCCATGCATTGAGGTGAAGGGCACGCAAAGTTACCGTGTGCCCTGCTTGCCATCCCAGCCGACTCATTCTCATTCTCTTTGGTGTCTCGCGACCTTGGGTGTCCTCGTTGCGATGGTGCTGCTCGCTTGTGCACCGGACGAATTGCCAAAAGGGGCTGCTCGCGAGCAACGGGACGACGCGGGGAATGCAGCCTCCGCAGAAGCAGCCCGCGCGCAGGTGGGGGAAAATGCTCCTCGAGCGGCCGAAGCACCGGGATCGCCACCGGCCCGAGGGCTCTGGATCCTCGCCGAAGGAAGCGTTCGCATGCTCGATGATCCCGCTCGGATCGAGGGCGTACTCGATCGCGCCGAACGCCTCGGGGCAAGCGACCTCTTCGTGCAGGTGTATCGGGGCGGACGGGCATTCTATCCAGCGGGTCCGGGCATCGAACGGGCGCCCGTGGTCGATCGCCTGGCTGCATCCGACATCGATTGCCTTTCCGAGTTGCTCAGCGCTGCCCACGCGCGGGGAATAAGGGTCCACGGCTGGGTCAACGTGCTCTCCCTATCGACCCGGCGCGACGCACACATGATCGAGGACCTCGGACGTTCGGCGATCCTGGTCGACCGACTCGGACGCTCGCTGCTCGACTATCCGGACCTCGACATCCCCGAGCCCGACCGGCGTTTCTACCGCATGGGCACGCGTGGGATCTATCTCGACCCGGCCGCGCCGGCTGTCCGCGAACGCCTGGTCGCGACCTTTCGTGGCCTGCTCGAGCGCTATCCAACGCTCGACGGACTTCACCTCGACTACATACGACATCCCGGCGTTCTCCCCTTCAGCCCCGGGTCACGGTTCGGGGTCGGCCTCGAATTCGGATACGGCGCGGAATCCCGCGCTCGATATCGAGCGGAAACCGGGCGCCCCGATCCGATTGATGGCGCACAGGCCGGAATGGTTCGCGCGGCATCCGCCTGGGACGCCTGGCGACGCCATCAGGTGACGACACTCGTCGAGGAGATCGCGGCGGCGAGCCGTGAGGTTTCCCCGGGAGTGGTTCTCTCCGCCGCCGTGATCCCCTACGTCGACCGGGCCTATTTGTCCCTGGCCCAGGACTGGCGGAACTGGCTGGAGACGGGCGCGATCGACCTTGCGATCCCCATGGTCTACACCCTCGACGACCGCCTGCTTCGTTATCAGCTCGAGACCTTCGCGGGCTGGACGGAAAGCGATCGCATCTGGCCTGGGCTCGGTGTCTGGCTCTTCGAGCAGGATCCCTCGCGCGCGGCCGCCCAGATCGACGAATTGCGAACGCTGTCCTTTCTCGGGGAGGTGCTGTTCTCCGACGACGCGCTGTCGACGGCGCCGGGCCTGGTCGACACGCTGGCCGCGTCGGCCACCGGGCGATGAGGCGCGCGGCCGCGGACGGGCTCGCGATCCTCGACGACTACGACTTCGAATTGCCCGAGGCATCGATCGCACAGACCGCCACGGCCGAGCGCGACGCTGCGCGGTTGCTCGTGGTCGACCGGGATTCCGGGGGACTGTTCGCACCGGAGAGAGACCACCGCGTGCGTGATCTCCCAAGCTTCCTCGACGCGAAGGACCTCCTGGTCGTCAACGCGACCCGCGTGCTGTCGGCTCGACTCGTTGGGCGAAAGGCCACGGGTGGCGCGGCGGAGGCCCTGCTCCTCGGCAGTGAGCCGGAACCCGATTCGGCGGGGGAATCGACAACGGGCGGGAGCCTGCCCGGCCCCCTCTTTCGGGCCCTGCTCAAGTGCACCGGACGGGTGCGTGTCGGCCTCGAGCTCGTTCTCGGACGCTCGCCCGGCTGCCCGGCGCAGGTCGAGGCCATCCATGATCGCGGGGAGGTCAGCTTGCGTTTCGAGTCCGGCGCTGAACCCTACGCTCTCGGGGACGCCCCGCTTCCACCCTATATCCGGCGCGACGCGGCAAGATCCGGCGACGAGGATCTCGAGAGATACCAGACTGTCTACGCACGTGAGCCCGGCGCCATCGCGGCACCGACCGCAGGTCTTCATTTCACCCCGGAACTCTTCGAGACGCTCCGAAAACGCGGCGTGACGATCGCCGAGGTCGTCCTGCATGTGGGGGCCGGCACCTTTCGGCCCCTCGACGCCGAGGCCCTCGGGTCGGGCCGCCTCCACTCCGAGTCCTATGTGCTCCCCGAACAAACGGTCTCTGCGATCGAACGAACGCAGGCCGCGGGCGGACGCATCATCGCGGTCGGGACGACCACCGCACGGGTCCTCGAGAGCTGCTGTGATCGCAAAGGTGTGCTGACGGCTGGAACGGGCGAAACCCGGCTCTTCATGAGACCGGGGGGCGTTCCCTTTCGAGTCGTCGATGCCCTGATCACGAACTTTCACCTGCCCCGCTCTTCGCTGCTTCTTCTGGTCGCTGCGTTTCTCGGGCGCGAGCCTCTCCAGGCCGCCTATCGCCATGCGATCGAGGCCGGCTTCCGCTTCTACTCCTATGGCGACGCCATGCTGATCACGCCCCGAC
>JAPYTP010000021.1 GCA_029941885.1 Myxococcota bacterium | reverse complement strand
CTCTCGCACATAGCGCGTGCGGGCAAGAATCGAGGTATCGGGTGCCATCGCGCGAATTCGCGTCACGATTCGACGGGTGGCCAGGGGATCCGAGATGGCGACCGCGACCAGTCGGGCCTCCCAGACCTGCAGATGGCGTAGCACCTGGGGTCGTGTCGCGTCTCCGTAGATCACGGGCTCACCGGCGCGGTTCGCCTCGAGCGCGGTGCTCGGGTTCGTATCGACGGCGATATAGGGCACGTCCAGGGAGCGCAGCAATCGGATCAGGGTCTGTCCTGCGGGCCCGTACCCGATCACGACGACGCGTGAACTCGGGTCCGGCCCCGGATTCTCGCTGGGCATACGGGCACCGGGATGATTGAGTCGGTCCGCGACGGCTCCTGCGATCGCCGGCGCGTAGCGAATCAGAAAGGGGGAGAGCACCAGGGTCACAATCGAGGCGGCGACGAAGCGCTGTTGGATGACCGGCTCGATCAGCCCGGCCTGGCCCGCGACCCCGAGCAGGACGAAGGAAAATTCACCCATCTGTGCCAGGGACAGTCCGGCTTCCAGGCTGACCCGGAGTGATCGTCGAAGAATGAGCATTCCGCCGACGAGCACCACGACGGTCTTGCCGAGCACGATCGCGAGCACATCGAGGACCAGGGTGCCGGGTGCCTCCGCGACCTGGGTTGGACTGAAGAACATCCCCACCGCGGTGAAGAAGATGCCGAGCAGGACACCGCGAAGGGGTACGACTTCGCTGAAGAGCTGGTGCGCGTAGGGAGAGCCGCTGGCTGCGACGCCGGCGAGGAAAGCGCCCACGGCGAGGGTGAGGCCGAGGGCTTCCGCGGAGAGGGCCGAACCGAGCACGATCAGGAGAGCGAAGAGACTGAAGAGCTCGCCTCCCCTGTTCTGGGCGACGCGGTCGAGCAAGCGGGGCACGAGGAACCAGACACTTACGCTGATGAACATGAGGGCGAGGGACATCCGGCCCACGGCCCAGCCGATCTCGGGAAGGCCACCGCTCCCGCTGGCGAGCAGCGGGACGATCAACAGGAAGGGGACGATCGCTAGATCCTGGAGGAGAAGGATCGCCACGGCGAGCTGTCCCCCCGGCGCATCGATCTGTCCCTCGTCGGTGAGTAGCCGCAGCACGATCGCCGTACTCGACATCGAGACACCCGCCCCGATCACCAGGGCCGCCGGCCAGGCGAGTCCGAACAGGGTCCCGCAGAACGCGACGGTGAGGAGGGTGATCCCGACCTGGAAGCCACCGCCCAGAAGTGCGGCGCGCCAGATCAAGCGCAACCGTTCGATGGGGAGTTCGAGTCCGATCTCGAAGAGCAGGAAGACAACACCGAGTTCGGCCAGTTCCCGCACGTTGTCCGGGTCGCTGACGAGGCCCAGCATCTCGGGCCCCGCGATCGCGCCGACCACGAGGAAGCCGACGATGGAGGGCAGTCGCAGACGTTCCGTCACCGCGAGACCGGCGCAGGCGAGGGCCAGCAGGACGACCGCCTCGATCAGGCCGTGCGATGTCTCCAACCGGGTCTACTCCCGTCGTCCGGTCGGCCGCGACGATTGGCCGCTGCGGCCCTCGTCCTCGTCGACAGGGTCGTTCGCGCGCTTCACAGGGACTGCCGGATCTGTTCGAGGACCAGCCGTGAACGCGCTTCGTTTCCGAAGATACCGACGCGGATTCGCACCTCGGTTCGCTCGGGGCCGCGTGCTCTCAATCGGATATCGACCGGATCACCCCCCGCCGTGGTCGCACGCCAGCGCACCTTGTCCGCATCCCGAACGGCCTCGACCTCTTCGTACCCGAGGGCGACGACGGCGACGCGGCAGGCTTCGTGGAGTTCGACGAGCGGTGCTTTTTCGGTGGCGCGGAGCTCACCGGTCGCGAAGGCGATGGCGCTCGTGCCCGCGCCGCCGACGAGCAGCAGGGCACCGCATCCGGTCGTGAATCCGGCGGCCGCGAGAAGCAGAGTCGTGAGTGAGACGCTCGCGGCGAGATGGCGCGTGAAGCGGCCGGAAACGTGCCGAAAGACACCTTGGGTGGGGACTTGCACGAGTCGAGTCTCGTCCGTTGTTGCTGATCTGTCTAGCCGGCCGCCTTCGCGAGAAAGAGAATTTCGACGCGAGTGGCCTTCTCTCGAGCGATGAAAGTCAAAACGGCCTGATGTTCCGGGCTCTGTGCATGAAGCGCGCGCAGTGGGGGTCGCAGCTGCCCCCGATCCACGTCGTAGCCGCGCTCACGAAGTGCCGATTGGTACGCCGCCATCGCGCGATCCGGGGAACCCGGAAGGTTCACGAGCAGGAGTCGATCCCCCGCGCCGTGCCGGGTGTCCGCCACGACAGTCGCTTCGGTCGGAAACGGCCAGCGTCCCGGGAGATCCTTCGGCCAGGGCTGGGGGCCGACGCGGGTCTCGCTTCGGGTCGGGGCGCTCTCGAGCTCCGCGAAGGCGGCGTCCGCCGTTTCTCGAATCGAGGCGGCCCTGTCTTCGGTCAGTTCGAACGGGAGCGTCTCGCCGCTCTCCGCCTCTCGCGCGCCCGGTTCTTGGCAGGCGCTGAGTGCGAGAGTGAGTGGAATCAACACAAGCGATCGGGGGAGTTTGAATTTCATCTTGAACGGCCTTCTCCAACTTGAATGAAGCATTTCCCGTTTTTCGAGAGTTGAGTGCCGGTCGTCGGCAAGAAGGGTCCGTGAGTGCGCAAAAACATTTCAAGACTCGTCCGCCGCGTCGCGATAAGTGGAGTCAGTTGCCGTTCGCGTCCCCACCGGATCGCCAGGCACGGAGAGAGTGGAGCGGGATGTCGCAGCCGGATCAGACGCGCATACTAGATGATGCACAACTTCTCTGGGAAGGCCCTTCTGAGCCCCAGAGCCACACCGAGCATCAAGCCGCGCTCGATGCGACACTCTTCCGGGCCGCCAGCGATCCGCAGGAGCTCGTCCTGGAGCTGGATTCCGGTGAGCTCCGCCTCCGAGGCCCTCGAGAGAGCTGAATCGAGCCAAATCCCTTTGGATCCCCAGGGGGTATCGAGAAATATCCGATGACCGGTGTTACCGTCCCTAGAGGGCCCCTCGGAAGACGACGGGGCCTCTATCGCATCTGAAAGGTCATTCGAACGGTGGCAGTTCGCGATTCGTGACGAATCGGCTGCCTGCAGCGTTCGGCTCGGCCTCGGTTCGGCCGGTGCGTCCCGGTCGGGATCGCAAATGCATCGAGATCGGTCGGTCATTCCGGCCCCCACTCCCAGGAGAACTCATCGTGAGTCAGCATCCGATTATCGCCCTCGTGAATGATCGCGACGTGAAGCAGGCCAAGGGCTTCCGAATCGCGGCGGAGAAGCTCACGGGCGCCTCCCTCGAGGCCGACTATCAGACCGAGGTGTCCAATGCCCCAAATCGCGCCGCAGAGGACCTCACCTATCTGAACGTCCGGGTGGGGCGCAAGGCCAAACAGCGCCAGAACAATCGTGATGAGAAGCACCTTTCCGAGGCGATCGCTCGAGCGGCGGCGGCAGAGCGTGCCGTTGCGGGGTCTGGCCTGACTCTCGAGATGCCCACCGGCGAGACACTCACGATCGTGGACCACTGTGTTCCGATCAAGACGACGGCCGCTGACAAGGAAAAGGGCGATGCGGATCCGAATGCCGGCGTCGAGGATATCCCGCTGCTCGCCGTGATCGGCGAGGATCGCGCGGCGGTCTGTGTGCTCAAATTCCTCGCCCCCGACGCGACCCGCAGCGGTGCGGGAGACACGCCTCTTCGACTCTTCCTGCAGGGGCTGGCGCATGCGGCAGCGGTCGACGCGAATCGCGGACCGCTCAGCGCGGAGATCGCCGAAGCCACAGGCAAGACGATCGGTCAGGAAGCTCCGGCCATCATCATCGCGGCGAGCCCGCGCTACTGGGAACTCTGCCGCAAGCGTGAAGCGCAGAAGGGCGCCGGCTGGATTCGTGAACTCGAGCGCATCGCGCGTGAGATCGGCGAGTCGATCGGCACCGAGGTCTTCTACGTAGGACTCTCGACCGACGCGACACCCACGGCGCCTGCCCTCGACGACTCTTCGGACAGCGAAGCCAAGGTCGGATGGGAATACGACGACGAGGGCGCCAAGCTCAGTGGTGATATCTCGATCGACAAGGCCTGGGAGACGGGTGCGGGCAAGCTCAAGCCGAAGCCAAAGCCCAAGAAGGTGGACCCGGCGGACGCGATCATCGAAGCGGACCTGTCTCGACCGGTGCGCATTTATGGCATTCGCGAATCCTATGAGCCCGGCGACCGCATCAGCCACAAGAACCTCGGCGAAGGTGTGGTCCAGGGCGTCGTCGGCCGCGGCAAGATCGCGGTGCTCTTTGGCGAGGACAAGAAGCTCCTCATCCACGAACGCCCCTAGATCGGAACTCCAGATCCCTCATGTCCAATGCTGCTCCCGACTCTATTCCGGCCGCAGGCGCTCCATCCACCACTAGCGCGTCCGGGGAGACCGAAGACTCCGGTCGCTTCGAGCGTTTCGCAGGCACGAGCGGCTATATCGCGTCCCGCGGCCTGGTCGACGCGGTCAACTGCGCGCTCGCCCTACAACGCCCGCTGCTCGTCAAGGGCGAACCCGGGACGGGTAAGACGCTGCTCGCTCATCACGTCGCCGAAGGGCTCGGGATGGCGCTGGATAGCTGGCATATCAAATCGACGTCGAAGGCCGAAGATGGTCTCTACGTCTATGACACGGTGCAGCGTCTGAACGACGCCCGCTTCGGCGATGGCGACGTCAAGGATATTCGCAGTTATATCCGGCTCGGACCGCTCGGTCGTGTGTTCAGCTCCGAGAATCGCCAGGTCCTCCTGATCGACGAGATCGACAAAGCGGACCTCGAATTTCCAAACGACATCCTGCGCGAACTCGACGAGATGCAGTTTACGGTCCTGGAGACTGGCGACGAGGTGATCGCCAAGAAGCGACCGATGGTGATCATCACGTCGAATAATGAGAAGGAACTACCCGACGCGTTCTTGCGTCGCTGTGTCTTCCACTTCATCGACTTCCCCGACGTAGAGCAGATGCGCGAAATCATCGACGTCCACCATCCGCAGCTCGAGAAGACGCTCCTCGAGCAGGTGCTGATCAAGTTCTATTGGTTGCGGGACCAGAAGGAGCTGCGCAAGCGTCCCTCGACGTCGGAGTTGATCGATTGGATCACGGCACTTCTCCGGGCTGGCGCGAACCCCTCCCAGCTCGAGAGCGAAATCCCCTTCGTGGGGGCGCTGCTCAAGAACGAGCAGGACACGCGCGCGATCGAACAATTCACCTCGCGCGGCGGCACGCCGCCCAATAGCTTCGAAGCGCTGAAGAGCCTGCGCCGCTAGATCGCCGCGAAGCGAAGGACCCCTCCCCATGGTCTTCCTCGAATTCTTCTATGCGCTTCGCGAAGCCGGCATGAAAACCACGCTCCAGGAATGGCGGATGCTGCTCGAGTGCCTCGAACAGGGTCTTCACGATTCGAAGATCGAGGGCTTCTACCACGTCGCCCGTGCCTGCCTGGTGAAGAGCGAGAGCGATTTTGACACGTTCGATCTGGTCTTCGCGAAATTCTTCGAGGGAATCGAAGGCGTCGTCGAGATTCCCCAGGAACTTCTCGAATGGCTCGCGAACCCGAAACCCTTCGAAGAGCTGACCGCGGAGATGCGCGAAGCCCTCGAACATCTCGACATCGACGAACTCATGCGTCGGTTTCAGGAGACGATGGCGGAACAGACCGAACGCCACGACGGCGGATCGAAGTGGGTCGGGACGGGCGGTCGATCCCCTTTCGGTCACGGCGGCGCCCACCCGACCGGGCTGCGTGTGGGTGGTCCCGGAGGCAAGCGGACCGCGATGAAGGTCGCCGAGGATCGCTCCTTTGCTGACTACCGAACGGATGTCACCCTCGACACCCGCAACGTCAAGCTCGCACTTCGGCGGTTGCGCCAACTCACGCGCAACGAGGGTCCGGAAGAACTCGACATCGACGGCACCATCGACAAGACCTGCCGCGAGGCGGGAGAGATCGAGTTGGTCTTTCGGCCGAAACGGAAGAACAATGTGCGACTCCTGCTCCTGATGGACGTCGGCGGGACGATGGATCCCTATTTCGAGCCGGTGAGTCGATTGCTGTCCGCGCTTCACGAAGAGCGTGGGCTCCGGGACTTCAAGGCCTACTACTTCCACAACTGTGTCTACGAGCGCGTCTTCGAGACAGCGAGCCTGATGCGCTCGGAGTCGATCATGACCGCAGATCTACTTCGGATCTACGGGGAGCGCTGGAAGTTGATGATCGTGGGCGATGGGGCGATGCACCCTTCGGAGCTGAATTCTTCTCGAGGAAATATCAATCCGCGCATGGAAACCGAGACGAGTGGTCTCGCGTGGCTGGACCGTCTGCAGCGACATTTCGATCGCTCGGTCTGGCTCAATCCCGATCGCCCAGCGGAGTGGGCGATGTCCGCGACCTGCCGAACGATCTCCTCGGTCTTCCCGATGTCTCACCTGTCCGTGCAGGGTCTCGAGGAGGGGGTGAAGGGGCTCGTCGGTGCCCGCGCCGCGACCGCCCGTCCCGTCCTCGCTCCGGGTGCTCGATCGCTCTAGCTCGACCGGATGGCGTCGGAGCCGCCGCTTCCCGACGCGAATCCCCCTTCGGAAGCGCCCTTGCTTGGATCACGCTCGATCCGAGCTGCCCCCCGCCGCGACCACGTCCACGGGCACGTCCATCTGGGGGTAGGCGATGACGATGTCGTTCTCGGCGAAGCACTCGTCGATTCGGAAGCGGATATCGCTCTGGATCCTCGAGCGGTCGGTTCGTTCGTCGTACCGAATCCACGAGCGGACCTCGAACAGGAGGGCGCTGTCCCCGAAATCCCGGAAGACGGCGATCGGGTTGGGCTGGGGCAGTGTGCGCGGATGTTCCGTTGCGACGGCGCTCCTTGTCGAGAGACTCCCTCCGCTCCTCGGCGAGTTCCAGTGCATCGGTTCGGATCTGGGCCTCGCGTCGCTCTTCGAGCACCCGGACGAGTCGCGTCGCGAGCTCTCCTGCCGTCGAAGTCGGCGCTGGGTTTTCATCGTCCGCGCGCGCTCGCTCGAGGGCCGAGAGACGCCGGCGGGCGTCGGCAAGCGCATTCTCGATCGCGAGCTTCGGATCCCAACACGATGACCAGGACTGGGGCCCTCTTCAGGGCTCGCCGGGCTCGGATCGCGGGATGCCGAAAATCAGCTTGAAGATCGCCGCGGCTATCCGAGTCGCCCGTTCGCATTGTCCGCTCGTAGCAGCGGCTCCCCCTCGCGAAGCGCTGGATTCCGATCGCCCGGGCTTCTGTCCGGGGTGCGTCGTCAGCCACGACAAAACCGGAAAACCGACTGCCAGAATCGTTCGTTAGGGAGTTTTGTCCGCGGACAGACCACGTCGTCCGAATTCCGCTTTCGGGAGTGTTTCTGCGCCTGCCGGTCGCTTGACGAAGTGCGGGGGGTCGTGGAGGCTATTCGAGGCGCACCCAGGAGAACGATCGATGACGCTGTCGGCACCGTGTTTCGAGTACACGAACCGCTTGGAGGACCCGATTCGCGACGACCTCGTCTTGGCCCATCGCCGCGCCTGGACGCGTCTGGGCGAGCCGGGAACCTGGTGGACGGGGGCCGAGCGCATCGCGATCGCCGCCGAGTCCCGGAGAGCGACGGACTGTGGATTCTGCCTGGATCGAAAGGCCGCGCTCTCTCCCTTCGCCGTCTCGGGTACGCACGACCAGGCGAGCCACGATCGGCTCCCTCCCGCCGCCGTCGACGCGGTCCATCGACTCGTGACCGACGCGACCCGTCTGTCGAAGTCGTGGGTCGAGGGACTCGCCGACGCCGGAGTTCCGGATACCCACTACGTCGAATTGTTGAGCATCGTCGTGTCGGTTCGGAGTATCGATGCCTTCCACCGCGCGATGGGAATCGAACTCGAGCCGCTCCCCGAGCCCATCGCGGGGGAACCCGAGCGTCGTCGACCGCCCTCCGCCGTCACGGGCGTCGGCTGGGTAGCGATGCTCCCGAGTCGCAAGCCACCCGGCGAGGATGCAGATCTCTTTCCCGGGCCGGCGCCGAATGTAATTCGCGCGATGAGCCTCGTGCCCGACGCGGTTCGCTGGCTGAAGGAACTCTCCGCCGCCCAATACCTGAGCATGGACGACGGCGAGATGTTCGATTTCGCGAATGGGAAGGGGCCCCTCGATCGCGCCCAGACAGAGTTGATCGCGGGACGCGTCTCCGCTGTGAACGAGTGTTTCTACTGAACGAGCTCACACGCATTGATGCTCCGTGCGAGTATCGAGACGAGCGGCGGCGAGGTCGATCTGTCCGGTCTCGCCGACGGGTCGACCGCAGAGGCGTCCCCGGTGCGCGGGGCAGCCGCGCTCGTGGGCTTCGTCGAGGCCACCCTATCCGGTGAGCCATCCGATCTCCCGAAAGCGCGGGATCGCGTGCGAGACGAACTCGGAAGCGGGGCCGTCGTCGACGCCGCGGCAATCATTGGAAATTTCGAGCGGATGGTTCGCATCGCCGACGGGACCGGAATTCCCCTCGATACCCCGGTGAACGTGGCGACGGAGTCGATTCGAGCGGATCTGGGCATCGATCGCTACGAGACCGCTTCGCATTCGACTTCCGTGCGGGGCTGGCAGCGCTTGATCGGTCGCGCGATCGACCCCCTCCTGAAATTCGGACTGCGATGGTCGGGTCGCCGGTCGAAGAAGTCGGGCACGAATACTCGGCTCGGGACGTGACGAGGCGTTTGCATTCGCCTCATCGTGGAAGGATCCGGTAGTCTTCTCTTGCGAGCGCCTCCGGGAGATCCATCCTCTTGTTCGAACAACAGAAATGGTCGGGTTGGGCCGCACCGAGTCTGGTCGCGGGGCTCTTCTGGCTGGTACAGGCCGCACACGTGACGGGCACCGAGTCCATCCTTCCCGCACTTGCCTCTCTCCCCCTCTGGATCATCGGCTCCGTCCTGCTTGGGTCCGGGGTTTCGCAACTCTTCTGGCCTGGCGATCTGCGAATCACTCAGCTGGGCGCGTTGGCGGGCGCCGCGGGCGCTTTTGTGTCCCTGGCCTATCTCTTCGTGATCGGGCTCTGGGGCGGACTGGGTCTCACGCTGGCTTCGCTCCTCGGCGCCTGGGGGGCGGGCCGGATGGCACTTCACCTCGAGCCCCACTACGAGGGAGCGCCGACGCCGACGCCGACGATTCGCCTTGCCGCAAAGGTTGCCGTCGATGAGTCGATTCTGGGCTTCGAGCAGTTTCAGTCGACTGGATTCGCTCTCGATGGAACGATCGAACGCGTGATCGACGAGGTGGATCGAACTCACGCCCTCTTCGCTCGTGAGGGTTTCCTCGAAAAGCCCGACGCCTATCACATGAGGCCGCCAGATTTGACCGATCCGGAGATCAAGGCCGAGGTCATTGCGGGCTATCCCGTCGAGGTGCTGCGTTTCGAGAGTGGCTATGCACCGGCGGAGGAGGAGCCGGGGCGTGCCCGATGGCTCGGTTACGATGCTTGCCGCGATGGCTGGGCCTATGTGCTGCGGCACGCCGGGCCGTCCCGCCCCTGGCTGATCGCAACCAATGGATACCGGATGGGACACGCTCGAATCGACATCGGTCTCTTCGAGCGATTCTTCGAGGAGGAGGGTGGGCTCGGGCTGAATGTCCTGATTCCCGTTCTACCCCTGCACGGACCGCGTCGAATCGGCTGGCACTCCGGGAGCGGTTTTCTCGGTGTAGACGCGATCGATCTCTTGCACGCGGAGACCCAGGCGGTCTGGGACATGCGTCGTCTTCTCTCCTGGGTGCAGGGCCAGGGTGCGCCGGCGGTCGGTGCCTTTGGACTCTCGCTCGGTGGCTATTCGACGGCGCTCTTTGCGAGCGTCGCCGATGGGCTTTCCTGCGCCGTACCGGGAATCCCGGTGACCGATTTTCGCCGGGTTCTCGAGCGCCATGCCGCGCCCCACCAGATGCGTTATGCGGAAGCGCTCGGATACGACTTCGATAGAATCGGCGAAGTGCTGCGAGTCATCTCGCCTCTTGCGCTCGCCCCTCGTGTGCCGCTCGAGGGACGCATGATCTTTGGAGCAACCGCGGATCGACTCGTGCCACCCGATCAGGTACGCGATCTGTGGCGACATTGGGAAGAGTGCGAAATGGTCTGGTACGAAGGTGCTCACGTAAGCTTCATGAACGAGCGCGCGGTCTGGGCGGGTGTCGATCGAGCTCTCCGCGAGAACGGGCTCGTCCGCTAGCACACGCCGAAGCGCGAGAATCACCTGACCCGACGCGCCGCCGAGATCGATCGGACGAGATCGGCGTTTGTCGAGGGGGCGAGTCGACCTATCCTGACGGCCTCGGGAGAATCCAATCCACATTCGGGGGGATGAATTGGGCATTCCGAAGCCGTATGCACTCGACGATCGCTACCTCGCAGACGAGGGCGTGGTCTTTTTGACCGGAATCCAGGCGCTCGCGCGTCTGCCACTCGAACAGCTTCGGGTCGACCGGCGAAACGGACTGAATACCGCGGCGTTCATTTCGGGGTATCCCGGTTCGCCACTCGGCGGGTACGACGGCGCCGCCGCGTACGCCGCGTCGCTCGTTCCGGATCTGCCGGTGATTTGTCGCCCGGCACTAAACGAAGAGTACGGGGCCAGTGCCGTAATGGGTTCTCAGCTCGCGGCGGCCCAACCCGACTGTCTCTACGACGGGATCGTGGGCCTCTGGTACGGCAAGGCGCCGGGCGTCGACCGGGCAGCGGACGCGCTCAGGCACGCTGTCTATGCCGGCACGTCCATGCACGGGGGGGCGGTCGCGATCGTGGGGGATGATCCTGCCGCGAAGAGTTCGACGGTTCCTTCCTCTTCCGCGGGCCTGCTTGCCGACATGCACGTGCCGCTTCTCTATCCCGGGGATCCCGCCGAGGTCCTCGACCTCGGTCGCCATGCGATCGCGCTCTCTCGGGTGACGGGGCTGTGGACCGCGCTGAAGATCGTCGCCGACGTCGCGGACGCGACAGCGACCGTCGAACTTCATCCCGATCGGATCGTGCCGGTGCTGCCGCTGGTCGATGGTGCGATCTATCGACACCACGCCGACGGGAATCTTCTCACGCCCCGAACGATCGACGTCGAGCGGGAAATCTTCGAGATCCGCTATCAGCTGGCGCGTGACTACGCGACGGAAAATCGATTGAACCGCGTCACGATCGATCCCGGGGACGCCTGGATCGGAGTCGTTTCGTCGGGGATCACCTATCGGGAGGTGCGAGAAGCCCTTGCACGTCTCGGATTGAGATCGGACAGCGAGATCGAGGCATGTGGAATTCGGATCCTGAACATGGGGATGCCGATGCCCTTCAACCCGGAGACCGTAAGGCGCTTCGCACAAGGTCTCTCCGAGGTCTTCGTGATCGAGGAGAAACGGCCGAATCTCGAGTCGCTCATCAAGGACGCCCTCTTCAGCCAGAACAATCCACCGAGGATCGTGGGCAAGCGGGACGACGAGGGTGAACCCCTGGTGCCAGGCCACGGTGCCCTCGACGCAGACGGACTGCTGCCCCTGCTACGACGTCGGCTCGAAGCTCGTTTGCGTGATCGCATCATCCCGGCGTCCCAGGCTGAGCGACCGGTGGCCACGAATCTGAGCGTCGTCCGGACTCCCTTTTTCTGTTCCGGCTGTCCCCATAACAGGAGTACCGAAGCACCTCTCGGTGCCCTGGTCGGCGCCGGGATCGGCTGCCACACGATGGCGCTCTTGATGGACAAGGACCGCGTCGGGGATATCGGCGGGCTCGGCTGTATGGGAAACGAGGGGATCCAGTGGATCGGCATGTCCGATTTCATCGAGCGAGATCACTTCATTCAGAATCTCGGCGATGGCACCTTTTTTCACTCAGGGCAGCTCGCAATCCAGGCCTCGATCGCGGCAGGTGTAAACGTGACCTACAAGCTCCTGTACAACGGGACGGTCGCCATGACGGGTGGGCAGGATCCCCAGGCGCAGCTCGGCGTCCCGGAACTCGCTTCCATTTTTTTGAATCAAGGCGTGGCGCGGGTCCTCATTACCACCGGTGACGTCGGCCACTATGCGAATCTCATCCTGCCCCGAGGTGTCGAAGTCTGGTCGCGGGATCGAGTGATCGAAGCGCAGGAAGTGCTCGCGGGCATCAAGGGAACGACCATCCTGATCCACGACCAGAAATGTGCTGCGGAGGTCCGGCGCGCGAGGAAGCGAGGTCGGCTGCCGACTCCACCGGAGCGCGTCGTGATCAACCATCGAATCTGTGAGGGGTGTGGTGATTGTGGGCAGATCAGCAACTGCCTGTCGGTTCAACCCATCGAGACGCCCTTCGGGCGAAAGACCGAGATCGACCAGACGACATGCAATCTCGACTATTCCTGTCTGGAGGGCGACTGTCCGTCCTTCATGACGATCACGACTCGCGAGCCCGGCCTGCTCCGCAGGCTCTTCGAACGGGGCGAAGAGAATGCCGGGGCTGTGGTCTCGCCGATACCCGCGCCGCCGGAAGCGATGCCGGAACCGATTCTCCTGGTGCCCGAGGACGACTACGCGATGCGGATCACCGGGATTGGCGGGACCGGGGTCGTGACCGTCGCACAGGTCGTTGGAACCGCGGCGATGCTCGACGGATTCCAGGTCCGAGGTCTCGATCAGATCGGACTTTCCCAGAAGGCGGGCCCGGTCGTGAGTGATCTTCGCCTGTCCCGCGCGGCACCGACCTCGACCAGCCGATTGGGCCGGGGGCAGGCCGACCTGCTGCTCGCGTTCGATCAGCTCGTGGCGGCTTCGGAGAAGGGACTGCTCGCCGCCGATCCCAACAAGACGACGGTCGTCGGCTCGACCACCACCACGCCGACCGGCGCGATGATCACCCACCCCGAACTCGAAATGCCGCCGCCAGAGGATCTCGTCAAGCGAATCGCGGGGTCGACACGGAGCCAGGCGCAGTTTTGGGCGGATGCGGCGGCGACGACCAAGGATCTTTTCGGCGAGGCTACGACTGCGAACATCTTCGTCGTCGGCATGGCGGTTCAGTCCGGCTGCCTTCCCATCTCGGTGGATCGAATGGAGGAAGCGATTCGGCTGAACGGTGTCGCGATCGATTCGAATCTTGCGGCTTTTCATTGGGGCAGAGCTCAGATTGCGGATCCGGATGCGGTGATGCAAGCGAGGACCCGGAATCGGATCTCCCCTGTGAGCACGGAGGGCGTGGCCGTTGCAAGCCAGCAGGAGATCTATTCGATTTCCACCGGGTTGGTCTCCAGGATTGCTGCGCTCGCGGTCGACGACGTCTTGAGCCGAGATCTCACTCGTTATGCGAGTGAACTGATCGGTTGGGGTGGACAACGGGCCGCGAATGATTGGCTTTCGGTTGTCGAACGGGTTTGCGAGGCGGAGGAGGGTGCTCGGTCGGGAAGTCGTCGGCTCGTTCGGGTCGTCGCCGAGAATCTATACAAGTTGACGGCCTACAAGGACGAGTACGAAGTCGCTCGGCTGATGCTGGATTCGGACGGCACCCGGCTCGCACGGGAACTGGCGGGTCGCCGCGGGCAGCTCGCCTGGAAACTTCATCCCCCGCTTCTCCGCGCCCTCGGAATGCGAGGGAAGATCTCCATCGGTCTCTGGGCGAGGCCATTGGTGCGGGCACTCGCCGCCGGCCGTTTTCTTCGGGGGACCGCCTTTGATCTCTTCGGCATGGCGCGAGTGAGACGGGTCGAGCGCGTGCTCGCGGCGGAGTACGTTGCCACGATCGACCGAAGTCTCGGACGGCTCTCCGAGGAGAACTACGACGACCTCGTCGCTCTGGCGGGCCTGCCGGACCAGATCCGAGGCTACGAGGACCTCAAGCTCGAGCGGGTCGCGACCTATCGCGAAGCGCTCCACGAGGCCGCGTCGAGTCTCGACCAGAACTAGGGGCGGACTAGACGCGAGCGCTCGATCGGTCGGGCATCGCTCGAATTCGCCGGGGCACGCGCCCGTCGGCCCCCCTAGTGTTCCGGCGCTCTTCGAATGCCAGACGCCGGGCGCTCAGGTGGGGACACACGGATCTTGGGTGAGAATCTGCTCGCAAGACCGTATCGGCCGCTACCCATCCGCGCGATGAATGCGCTCGGGCGCGGCTTGTCGCGAGTCGGAATCACGCCGATCTCGCTGTCGGAGGAGTCGCTTCTCGCGGCCGCCGCGAAGGAGACGGGTCTCTCGGATTTCGGACCGGACAGCTTCCGACCGGGTCTCGCAAAGCTCCTCGAATCCGTCGAGAGCGAGGGGCGGCTGACGCTCTTCGGTCGCTTCTTCGCACGCCGCCAGCTGGTGGAGCTGATTGGTCACCGTCTTCAGCTCGTCGACTATCGGAAGCGGCGACCCGAGATCGCGGACGAGGTGATCCGGCGACCGCTCTTCATTCTCGGGCTCCCCCGTACGGGGACGACCCTTCTCTATGGACTTCTCGCCGAGGATCCGGCCAACCGCGCGCCGCTTTCCTGGGAGATCGATCAACCCTGTCCACCGGCGGAGACCGAGACCTACCAGACCGATCCGCGCATCGAGACGACTCGTGCGCGCTTCGATCAGGTGGCACGGCTCGCGCCCGGGTTCCAGACGATTCATCCCGTCGGCACCCAGATGCCGCAGGAATGCATCGTTCCGACAGCATCGGAGTTCATGAGCATTCGCTTCCAGATGTGCTTCAACTGTGAGAGCTACGACGATTGGCTCCTCGAACAGGACATGCGCCCGACCTACCAATACCATCGTCGCTTCCTGCAACACATGCAGTCGCGCCACAAGGGCGAGCGTTGGATCCTGAAGTCGCCGGGCCATCTCGGCCCAATCGACGCCCTCTTCGACACGTATTCCGATGCGATGGTCGTGCAGACGCATCGCGATCCGGTCCGCGTGATCCCCTCGGTCGCAAATCTCGAGTACACCATGCGCCTGGTTTCTTCAGACGAGGTCGATCCGGTGGAGGTCGGTCGTGAGATGATGTCGGTCTGGACGAAGCTTCTCAATCAGGGAATGGAAGCACGGGCCCGACATCCCGAGCGCGAGGATCAGATCCTCGACCTCTCGATGCGTGAAATCGTCGGGAATCCGATCGCCTGTGTCGAGAAGATCTATCGCCATTTCGATCTGGATCTCTCGGTCGCGGCGCGGACTCGAATGCGGCGATATCTAGAGCTCCATCCGAAGGATGAGTTCGGGGTTCACCGCTACAGCCTGGAGGCCTTTGGACTCGAAGAAGAGGCGGTGAACGCCACGTTCAAGGGGTATCGGGAGCGATTCGGGATCGTGCCGGAGCCGTTCGGGAATTGATCGATCGATTTCCCACCGTCGAATCGACGCTTCGGGATTCAGGGCATCTTGATGCCGTAGACTCGCCCGAGCACCGAATCCAACATCCTCGACGGCAGCATTCCGAGGAGTCCCGTCTGGACCCGCGCGGAGAGGGGCGTGAAATAACGCTCCTTGGGGCGTCGGGCGGTGGCCGCTCGCAGGATCACGGCGGCCACATCTTCGGGAGAGAGCGGGTTCTTCAGGTTCTTCTTGGCGAGTTCGTCGAGGTCGAACATCGTCTGGCGGTAGGGATTCGTCGGATCCTCGCGCAGGTGCTGGGCCCCTTCCCGCGCGTTGTCGAAGACGGCGGTATCGACGAACCCGGGGATCACGAGTGCGAGCCGGATGCCCCACGGCGCGAGCTCGAGGCGGAGTGCGTCGGTCGCGGCGTGCATGCCGACCTTGGTCGCTCCGTACGGGATTGCGAGCGGGGCGGGGATCATGCCAGCGACGGAGCCCACGTTGACGATCCGACCGCTGCCCTGCCGACGCATGACCGGGGTGACGGCACCGATCATCTGGAGGGCTGCGAACAGATTGACATCGAAGATGTGTCGCAGTTGAGAGCGGGTGAACTGCTCGATCGCAGCACCGGGGCTGTAGCCGGCATTGTTGACGAGCAGGTCGATTTGGCCGAAGGATTCGAGGGCTAGACGGGCGGCGTGGTCCGTGGCCTCCTCGTCGGCGAGATCGGCGACGATCGGAAGCGCGCGACCTCCGGCCTCTTCGATCTCTTTGGTGAGCATGTCGAGTCGTTCGGCGCGACGCGCGATGAGGGCGACTTCGTAGCCTTCTGCAGCGAGCACACGTGCGGTGGCCTCCCCGATTCCGGAGGAGGCCCCGGTCACGATGGCGGTACGTCGATTCGTCGTCGTTGTGGATTTCGGCATCGGCGGCAGGGTCGTCGATCCCGAAGTGGGATCAAGATCGGGTCGCAATGATCGCTAGACCCGAATGGCTCCGGAGTTGGACGAAGTCGGGGGTACGGCTTCTCGGCTACACGCGTTGGCCTCCAAGCGACGGGGTTCACGAGACATGTCGCAGCTTCGATCCGGATTCCTGGCGCGTCTAACGGTTTCTCTCTGGTTCGTCTATCCGGTCGCCCTGTCCGGTTGTGTGGAGATGCAGGCGATCCGGTCGATGACGATTGCAGATGCCTGCGAGATCCTTGGCGGACCGGAGGATGCGGCCACCCGCTATTTCCAGGAGGGACGCAAGCCGAGCTGCGGAATCGTTTCGCGCCGGTTGCGGCCGTCGCGATGGAAAAGGCGGGCCTCTACGGGATCTATCGCGAACTCGTGGGTCGGTACGAACGGATCCCCCTGATGAAGCCGCCGGCAGTGGACCTCGAAGGCTATGTGGCGGATCGGACACTCGAGGCGATCTTCAGCGAAATCGCGAAGGAGGAGGCCCGCATTCGACAGGATTCGGCCGCGCGAACTACGGCTCTGCTGCGCCGCGTCTTCGACGCGAGTCCGCCGCAGTGATCCCCTCGACGGGCGTTGCGTGGGGAAGCCCTAATAGATACGAGGATCGATCGGATAGGAATGCGACATTCGGTGAAGGTTCGACGCATGCGCTACCGGATCCGGTATTCTCTGACAGACGGGGATTCACCGGATCATCGGTTGACAGCGTTCGTTCGGTAGCAACAGTTGAACTGAGGAGGTGTGGTGATGGCAACCGCGATCGAGTTGGCGAGTGATCCCCTTCAAACGATCCTCGTCGCGACGGATTTTTCTGAGACCGCAGGCCTAGCGCTCGAGCGGGCGCTCGATATTGCGATTCGACACGAGAGTGCGATCGCGTTGATCCACGTGATGCAGCCCGATCTGCCGATCGTCGCTTCCCCGGAGATGATCGTCGTCCCTCCGGACTACGAGCGGCTGCTTCGTGAGGCGTCGAGCGAAGGACTTGCGCACGCGGCCGATCGAGCTCGTCAGGCGGGGGTGCGTGTTCGCGAAATCCTCGAACAGGGAAATCCCGCTCGTCAGATCACGGCGTGTGCAGATGAGATTCAAGCGGATCTCATCATGATCGGCACACGAGGGAATACGGGATTCAAGCATCTCCTGTTGGGTAGCGTTGCCGAGGAGGTCGTGCGCATCGCAAGTCAGCCCGTCCTGACCGTCCATCCAGGTGACGATCGTCCGATCGAGCCGGTTCAAACTCTGCTCTTTCCGACGGATTTCTCACCGACGGCCGACTATGCACTCGGAGTCGCGACGCGACTCCTCGCCGGAAGCGACAAGGCGACGATCCTACTCGTCCACACCTACAACATTTCGCCCACCGTCATGCCGCTCGGTGGTTTCGGAAACGGGGTCACGCCGCTCTTCGTCGAAAACGCTCAGCAACTCGCCGAACATGCGACCGCGCCGGCCGCGCAGTCCCTGCGCGCACGCGGCTTCGAGGTCGAAGTGCTCGTCGCACGGGGAGATCCGGCCGAGATCGTGACGGAACTCGCGGCTGAGCGGGGTGTCGACGTGATCGTAATGGGCACGCGTGGTCACTCGAAGCTCCGCCAGATCCTGCTCGGGAGTACGGCGGAGCGTGTCGTCGAACACGCGCCATGCCCGGTGATGACAGTGCACGCCCCTCCGACCAACGACTGAGATCGGGCCCCTTGGCCTGTCAGCTTCGTAGTGCGCCGGCGTAGTCGATTTCTGCGATCTCGCTGGGCAGAGTCACCTCGAGAAAGCGGGTGTGCGCCGCGCGGTCCGATGCATCCGCAGCGAAATGGCTCCCAAAGAACGCGCGCACGGCCAGGGTGGTCAGCATGTGCTGGCGTCCAGGGTGCAACGCATCGTCGAATTGGATCTCGCAGGGCAGCGGTGTGCCGGACGCGTCGACCATGCCCTCCTCCGCCCCGCCGAGATCACTGAACGGATTTCCACCGGGCTCGATATCCAGATTGGCGAGCAGGCTGCGACACCCGAGGTTGTCGGGATTGCCGAGCAGACGCATCGGCCCCGAGGCCATCGACGAAAAGCCGGCGTGAGACGCTTCGGCGATCGTGATCAGGCCGCCCTCGGAGATCAGCCCAGGGACGGGCCTGCCGTTCGCCGCGTATTGGATCATCGCATCGTGAGTCCCGGCAATCATGAGGAAGGGGACGTCCGCAAAATCGAAATAGTCAGGTCCGAACATCACGGACGGTCCTGCGATCGAAACGGCCGCACGGATTCGGGGGTCTCCCAGTCGGGGGTGATAGGCGACGAGGGTCGTCGTCAAGCCGCCGAGCGAGAGACCGAGCGCGCCAATCCGATCGCGATCGATTCCGCCGGCGAAGTCTCGCTGTTCCGGACGTAAAGCCAGGACCCGATCGATGAGGAAGGAGACGTCCGCGGGCTGATTGACGACGTCGTCCGCGAATGGACCGCCTGGAGCGCCGAAATGCGTGAGCGGGTAGTCGGTGGAGACGACGACGTAACCGTGGCTCGCCATGTGTTCGGCGAGATAGCGACCGCCATGTCGATTCGACATGAAACCGTGGCTATACACGAGCAGCGGATGCGGGCCGGGGGCACCTTTCGGTGACCACATGGCGATCGGGAAGGTCCGATCCGGGGCACCCGAGAAATCTCCGTTCGCGGCGGTCGGGCGGGAGTCGTCGACCCAGAGGTCCTCCGCCTGATGGACGGAATAGGGGCCTGGCGCCAGACGCGCGGCGCTCGTCGTGCCGTCGGCGATGGGTCGAGGCCTGGATAATGCGAGCGCGATTCCGACCGAGAGTGCGACCAGAAGGATGAGGAGGACGATCACGCGCAGGATTTTCATATCTGGAATACTCCGCTCGGGCCCTTTGGGTCGCTTGCAATTCGGGTACGACCTGCCCATTGTAGGTGGTCATTCGATCGTAGGGAGGAGAGCTGATGGATCGACGAGACTTCATGAAGACCATGGGCGTGGCCGGCGGAATGGTTACGGGGCTAGCGGCCGTCCGCGAGGGGCTGGGAGCCGATGTTGCGAATGCTGCGCATCACGAGGGTGGCGCTCCGACGAACGCCGCTCGGAGGGCGATGCACGATCTACTGGCCGTGATTCGGGAAGTCGAGGAAGAGTTGATTACCCCGGCTCGGGGGTTCTCGCCGGAGGAGCTCGCTGAAGCCGAACGTTCCCTGGCCCATATCCTCTACACGGGTCTCGATTTCTGGCTCGAGGCAAAGCCGCATCGACCCGTCTTCCGGCCCTACGTAACCCCGACTCGAAAGCTGCTCGGCTGCAACCCCGACTCGGTCTATTTCTTCGCACCGATCCAGGACGACAAGAGCTATCGAATATCGGGCAATGTCGGAGCCGCGACGTTCACGTCGTTCACGATCGAGCAGGGCAGCGAAGAGGGCCACGCGGCGCGCGGTTCCTCCGCTGCGATCAGCGATCTCGAAATGGAGATCGCCGGCGACGGGAGCTACGAGATCATCGTGAGCCGCGCGAAGCCGGCGAAGGGGAACTGGCTCGAGCTGAAGCAGGGTGCGAGTCAGATCACGACACGCCACTACCACGAGGCGCGGCAGAATATCGCTGCGATCGCGGGTCGCGTCGTGCCGATCAATATCGAGGTCCTCGATCCGGATCCCCTCGAACCCGACGGGGGCGATGCGGCCATCGCCAAGCATCTCGAATGGGTCACCAACTATGTTCGCGAGCATTCGGCGATGACCTTTCAGAAGACCTCACCGGAAATGGCCAAGCAGCTCGGGTGGATATCGCTCGAACCGAATACCTTCCCGAAGCCCGGACAATGGGCTTCTGCGGCGGGCGACAACGCCTACGGGAATACCCACGCCTGGTACTGTTCGGGGCGCTACGACCTTCAGCCCGATGAGGCACTCGTCATCACAGGTCGCTTCCCCGGCTGCCGTTTTGCGAACGTGGTTCTCTGGAATTCATTCATGCAGAGTTACGACTACGTCAATCGCCAGGTCTCCCTCAATCGCAACCAGGTCACCTACGAGGACGATGGCAGCTTCCGGCTCGTGATCGCCCACGAAGATCCGGGGGTGCCGAACTGGCTCGACACGGAAGGCCGGAAGGAGGGCACGGTCTATTGGCGCTACGTCTTCCCGAACGAAGAGCCGCGGCGGGTCAAGACGAAGGTCGTGAAGACGGCGAGCCTCTCGTAGGTTCCCTTCGAGGACCGAACGCGACGGACTAGGACTCCACCGCGAATCCGAGTGCCCCGTCCTCTTCTTTCTCGTGGCCCTCGACCGCGTCGACGAAGCCGAGGGTCTGCATGTCGAACATGCGCCGGTAGTGTCCCTGCGCGCGCGACATGAGTTGGTCGTGGCTGCCCTCCTCGACGATTGCGCCACGATCGAAGACGAGGATGCGATCGACCTGGCGGATGGTCGAGAGGCGATGGGCGATCATGACAGCGGTGCGGCCCTCGATCAGGCTGCGGATCGCGTCCTGGATCAGATGTTCCGTGAGCGAGTCCAGACTCGAGGTTGCCTCGTCGAAGATGAGGATCCTCGAGTCCGTCAAGATTGCCCGGGCGATCGCGATCCGCTGACGCTCTCCACCCGAAAGCTTGATGCCCCTCTCCCCAACGAGCGTGTCGTATCCTTCGCTGAGTTTCTCGATGAACTCATGGGCGTGTGCCCGGCGCGCAGCGTCCACGATCTCCTTCTGGGATGCGCCGATACGTCCATAGGAGATATTCTCGGCCAGCGAACGGTGAAAGAGAATCGGTTCCTGGGGGACCAGGGAAAGATGTCTCCGCAGGCTTTCCTGTTGGCAGGTCGCGATGTCCTGGCCGTCGATTCGAATCACTCCGCGATCGATGTCGTAGAGTCGCTGCAGGAGCTTCACGAAGCTCGTCTTTCCGGCGCCGGACTCACCGACGAGGGCGATCTTCTCGCCGGCGGCGATCTCGATGGAAAGATCGTCGAAGGTGTCCGTCGGCTGATTGGCATAACGAAAGCCAACGCGGTCGAACTCGATCACGCCCTCGCGGGGCTCGAAGACCCTCGCATCGGGAGCGTCCGGAACCTGGGGGGCCGTTCGTGAGATCTCGACCAGATCGTCGATCTCGTTGACGCCCCGCTGGAAGTTGCGGATCTGCCAGCCGACATTTCGGAGGTGGACCCGAACCAGGAAATAGGTGGTGAGCACGTACATCACATCGCCGAGCGAGGCCCGCCCGCGGTCGACCAGGTAGAGCGCGGCGCCGAGCAGGACCGCGAGCATCGCCGTGAGCAGAAGGGTCTGGATCGCACCGGCGTCGATGCTCCGCGTCCAGGCCCGGCGCGATTTGATCCGCCAGTCCCAGGTTACCGCTGACATTCTCTGATCTTCACGATTCTCGGCACCGAAGGATTTGACGACCGGATTACAGGTGATCGAGTCCGCCAGAGCTCCGCCCATGACGGTGTCCGCATCATTCGAGTGCACGTTGGCCGGCGCCACGTAGAGGATCGACAGACTCGCGCTGCTGGAGACGAAAACGACTACGATCGCTCCGAAGAGCATGCCGAGCGTCGGGTGGCGCGAATACATCGCGAGTGAGAATCCAATCAGGAGTGCGAAGGGCGGCCCGAGCTCGATTACGAGCGTGTCGGCGAGACTGTCGTAGGCCCACATGCCACGCGTCACCTTGCGCACCGTCGAGCCCGCGAAGTTGTTCGTATGCCAATCGGTGCTGAAGCGCTGCAATCGTTGGAAGCCATCGACGACGAGCTTCTGCATGACCTCGGAGGCGACGTAGATCCAGATCCGCAGATAGAATTGTATGACGATGAGCAGACCCACGTAGATCGCGATCAATTGGGCGAATGCGGTCCAGGCCGGGTCGATCGGCGCAGTGCCAGCCGCGAAGGACTCGACAGCAGAAATGAGTTCGGCGGCGCGATCGGGAATCAGGATCTCGAGAGCGACCGAGCAGCCGACGCCGATCATCATCAACGTGAACCGGACCGGAAGCTGCCGCCAATAGCCCCAGATGAACGCCAGGACTTCGAAGATGGAAACACGTTTTGCGGTCGTCACGGGGGACTCCAACGGCACGGCGCGTCGGGAGTATGCCCCGAAATTCGGGAAGTGCTCGGGGCTCGGAATTCCGCTTCTCCTTGTGCTCTGGGATAGACTGGAGCCGGGAGGTCAGCGATGAACGAAATCGAGGAGCTGCGGACATGGCGTGCCGAGCGCGAAATCTCGCGCGTGATCCTCCGCTATGCGCGCGCGGTGGATACGCGGGATTTCGACACGGTCCGAGACTGTTTCCACGAGGATGCGCGAGTCCACTACGGAGACTGGTTCAGCGGTGACCTCGAGGCGACGATGGCCTTCCTCATCGATTCCATTCCCCGGCTCCCGTCGACGCTCCACGTCTTCGGCACCCCGTGGATCGAATTGGATCTTGCAACTGAAACCGCCGAGTGTGAGACCTATGCCGTCAATTCCGCAACCTATCCGCCGGACGCAAATGGCATCGTGATCCAGAACGTGAGTGGTACGCGCTATCTCGACAGCTTCGCGTATCGGGACGAGCGTTGGGCGATCGTCGAACGTCGAAACTGTCGCGTATGGGCCCATAATCTGCCAGACGAGGGTGAGCCGCCGCCGCCCAGATCGACTCGAGGCGACTGATGCTGCCTACGCCGACCCGCGGCACGCCACGGGCACGGATTCTTCGCGCGTACTAGCGTTGCGGATCCAATCTATCCCTGGAGGCTGCCATGTCCAATGCTACGTCGCGCGATATCCGCGCCCGTCTCGATCACCCGGTGATCGATGCCGACGGACACATCATCGAATTCCTCCCAGCCGTTCGCGATTTTCTCATCGAGGAGGGGGGCCATGAACTCGCCGCCGAGTTCGACGGGGTGATCGCGGCGCCGACGAAGCTGGCTGGGTTGTCGGTGGAAGAGCGGCGGGCAATGGGGCTCTTCCACATGACCTGGTGGGCCTATCCGACAGAAAATACGAGAGATCGCGCGACGGGGATGCTGCCGCATCTGCTCTACGACCGACTCGACGAGTTCGGCATCGACTACGCCGTGCTCTATCCGACCATGGGGTTGACCTCGATGGGCCTCGACCAGACGGATCTGCGGCGCGCCTCGCTGCGGGCCTTCAATCGCTGTGCGGCGGAAATGTTCGAGCCCTACTCGGATCGCCTGGAACCGGTTGCGATGATCCCGATGTACGACCCGACCGAAGCCATCGAGGAGCTCGAATATTGCCGAAACGAGCTGGGAATGAAGGCGATGCTCCTGAGCGGACTCGTGTACCGACCGCTGGTCGACTCGCCTGATGCGCCCCGAGGCGCCCGCTGGGTCGACACGTTCGGACCGGAGAGTCCCTATGACTACGATCCGGTCTGGGCGAAATGCGTCGAGCTCGGGGTCGCGCCGACCTTCCATTCGAGCGCGATGGGCTTCGGCACCCGGATGTCCCAGAGCAACTATGTCTTCAATCACATCGGGAATTTCGCGCAGGCGGGGGAGGCGACCTGTCGCACGATGGTGATGAACGGGGTCGCGGATCGCTTCCCGGAACTGCGATGTGCATTCCTCGAAGGCGGCGTCGCGTGGGCTGCCAATCTCTACTCCGACCTGATCGGGCACTTCGAAAAACGGGGCATTCCGGGGATCCACGCATACGATCCGGAAAAAGTAGATCGCGAGCTCTTGAAGTCACTCTTCGAGAGCCACGGGTCCGAGCGCTTCAAGAAGCATCTCGACGAGTTCGAGGAGGGTCTATCTCATCTCGCGGGTCCGGGGCTCTTCATGGACGACTTCGCCCGAACCGAAATCGAGAGTGCTGCAGATATCAAGAAGATCTTCGAGAGGAATTTTCGATTCGGCTGCGAGGCCGACGATCCCATGAATGCCGTCGGCTTCGATCGCAAGATCAACCCCCTCGGCGCGCAGATCCGAGCGATTTTCAGCTCGGATATCGGTCACTGGGACGTGACCGACATGTCGGCGACTGTGGAAGAGGCGTGGGAGCTGGTCGACGACGGACTCTTGACCGAAGCCGATTTCCGTGATTTCACGTTCGTGAATTCCGCCACGATGTGGGCCGAGTCGGATCCGAAGTTCTTCGAGGGCACGGTCGTCGAGAAGGCAGTCGAGGATCTGATGGGTTAAGTCTTCGGATGCTCGGGATCGTGGGCGCTAGAGCTTGGCTAGAATTTCGTCCTGATAGCGGCGGATGAAATCACGTTGGCCGGCGATATCGGTCGTCTGGGCTTCACCCTGGCTGATCACGACCCGCTCCGCTCCGGCGTTCGTGTAGGACCGAACGAAATCCAGATCGAAGGTCCTCGTGAAGTCGTAACTCGCAGGCCAGATGCTGAGCTCGATCTTCGACGCTTCACGCCCAGCCTCCTTTGCGGAGGCTCCGATCGTTTCCACTCCCCGTTCGAAGTCTTCGGGGGAGATGACATAGGGATACCACCCGTCCCCGAGCCGACCTGCGCGGCGGGCAGCAAACTCCGAGCTGCCGCCGATCAGGATCGGGACGTCGACCCCGTTCGCGGGCTTCGAGTCCATGTGTACGTTCTCGAAATTGACGTGCGTTCCGTGATAGGTCGCAATCTGTTCACGCCACAGCACGCGCATCGACTCGATTGTTTCGTCGAGGCGGCGGCCTCGGTCACGATACTCGACGCCGATGGCCTCATATTCCTCGCGCTGCCACCCGATTCCGACCCCGAGACGAACACGACCACCGGACAGGGCGTCGAGGGTCGCGACGCGCTTGGCGAGGATCGCGGCGCTGTGTTGCGATGCGATGACCACGGCGGTTCCGAGATTCAAGTTGTCGGTCCGCGCCGCGGCGAAAGCGAGCCACTCGAGAGGGTCGGGCATGAGGGTATCCGGCGCGGTCGGGGCCCTGCCGTCGTCGGAATAGGGGTAGAGCGGCTCGTAGCCCTCGGCCATGATGACGTGCTCGACGGTCCACACGATCTCGATTCCGACTTCGTCGAGCATTTCGACCAGGGGGATCACGTATCCCGCATCGTCGGTGATTCCCTTGGTCATCGGGGGGATATATCCGAGCTTCATCGGCGTTCGCCTTCCATGGTTGAGTTCGGAGAGCGGCCAGCTCGCGGAGGTCGCGGGCCCGGGAGGCGGGCGACCGGCGGTCCACCGCGCCCGCTGGATTCGCTCGTCATGGGTGCTGGAGGAATCGCATGGCCGGACGCTGCGTTCTCGGCTGACGCTGCGGCCGATTCAATCGTCCAGCCTGAGGACCTTGCGTGCATTCTCGTAGAGAAATTTGGGCCAAACGTGGTCACGGAAGGGAACGTCCTTCATCTCCGTCATGATCCGTTCGAGCGAAAGACCCATCGGGAAATAGCCCGCGTAGAGAATCTTGTCGGCGCCTCGGGTATTCGCGTATTTGATGATGGCATCGGGGTAATGCTTGGGCGCGAATGCGCTGGTGCAGTAGTAGAGCCCGGGCCATTTCAACATCAGCTTGACGGCAAGGTCCTCCCAGGGTTCGCAGCCGTGATAGGTCACGAGGCGAAGTTCCGGAAAGTCATAACAAATACGATCGAGGCGCTCGACCTTTTGGGGGTCCATCGGAAGCCGTGGACCGGGCACGCCCATGTTGATGCCGCAGGCGATGTCCAGTTCGACGCACTTCGAGTAGAGCGGGTACATCTGCGGGCCATCGACGGGAATCTGAGGAAGGTTTCCTGCCGGAAAGGTGCTCGCCATTCGCACGTCGAGCTCGTTGTGTGCTTCCTCGATTCGGCGAACAGCGCCCATGATGTCGTTCGGATCGACGTGCACGTTGCCGACGAAACGATCGGAATGCTTCTTGATGGCTTCGTCGGATTCGCTCCGACCGATTCCTACAAGCGCCTTCTGGATGCCCCATTTGTCCATTTCTTCGAGCGTGACTTCGACGGCGTCGCGGCCCTCGCCCCAGCCATGGGGTACGCCCTTGAACATGTATTCTGCGGGAAACTTGAAGTCCTTGGACTCCCCGTCCTTGGCTGCGTGGCGGAGATTTCCATACGTGGCCTCGAGGTCGAGGATGGGGAAACTGAGCATGAGGTCGATGATCGGAGCGTCGGTCGGCATGGCCATGCGCCCCACGTTATCACAGCGAATCCCGTCGGGAGCGGGAACGGAGCAGACCCCGAACCGCGGGATCGAAGCATTGCCTGCTGAATTCGGCGGGTGGATGATAGTATCGTTCGCTCGATTCTCGGGGGACATCCGGGGTGGAGGGAAACGGCATGGACATCGATGGATTTGGAACATTGATCAGCCCCGACGATCTCGATTGGTTCGAGACAGCCGGCGGAAACGCGGTCAAGGTCCTTCGGGTCTCGCAGGAGACGGGTTCGTATACGGCGCTCTTCAGGGCAGACGCGGGTACGACCAACCCGCCCCATATCCATCTCGGGCCGGCGGATTTCTATGTGCTTTCGGGGATGATCGAATATCGGGGTGGCTCGTCGAAGGCGGGGGATTGGATCTACGAACCGAATGGCTCCGAGCATGAGGCGACGCACCATCCTGAGGACACGGTCTACCTAGCGAACGTGCATGGCGCGATCGGATTCTACGGGGAGGCTCCGGAAGGCGGCGGCGACCGACCGATCATTGCGATCTCCGACTGGCGCGGAATGAAGGCGATTCAGGACGTCCAAGGGGGCTGATCGATTGGCCGCCAAAGCGCTGCACAGCATGATCCGCGTCTTTGACCTCGACAAATCGATGGATTTCTATCGCGACGCGTTCGGCCTCGTGTTGGTCGAGCGGTTCGACTTCGACGATTTCACTCTCGCCTATCTTCGGAACGACCAGAGCGATTTCGAACTCGAACTCACATGGAACCACGATCAGACAGAACCCTACGATCACGGATCGGGCTATGGGCATCTGGCGGTCGCGGTCGATGATCTCGGAGCTGAATACGCTCGTTTCGAGGCGCTCGGTCTGGCCCCGCGCGATCTCGTCGAAATGCAGCATGCCGGAGAGCCGCTCGCGCGGATCTTCTTCGTGGCGGATCCGGACGGGTATCAGATCGAAGTTATCGAGAGCGCTGGACGATTTCATTAGGCGAAGAGATCGACCTGATTTCGGCGCAGAGATTCTGCGGGCACCCACCGCGTCGTGCGCGAGCGCCCCGGTCGTCGCTCGCCGGGGTGAGGGCGAGTCGACGCCGGGGCGATGGCGCGGGGCTCGGTGACCGACGCGGGCCGTGGTGGGAGACTGGGGGCTCCCGGGCGTCCGTGTCCGTCAATGAGAGCCGAGCGCGACGCGCGCCATTCCTCCGTCGCATCTTGCATTCCCACCCCCCGCGGTCGGCGGGGTGAGTTTCTGGAGCTGCTGTCCCATGTCGCGCATCGCGATGGCGACGACCCGACCGAGCCGACGCAGGCTGGCGTCCGCGGAGCCGCCGCCCGAGCCGCCGCCCAGTTCGCGCCGCTGCAGGAAGCGGGCGAGGGTGGTGTCCGTCATCGAGTTGCGCAATTCCATGACCAGCGTCGCTTCACCGAAGGATCTCACGAAGGACGTCGTGGACCCGGTCGAGTAGTAAGTCGGCTTGTAGAGCTTGAGGTCCGTCAGGAAGAAATTGACAGCCAGCACACAGGGTCCAGGCTCGCTCACGATTCCGATCGTTCCGTCTTGGGTTCCCTGGATGACGCTCACCAACATGGAGCTGATGCGGCCCTCATCACGGAAAGAGAGCCATCGCTGCCCTTCCCGGTAGCGGAAACCGACGTGCTCGATGAGCAGATCGTCGTAGCGGCCGAGTTGGTGGTCGGGGCGCACGAGCAGCATCCCTCGACCGTGCGTATCGACCGCGGTGAGTTCGTCGCTCGGAGTCCAGGCCAGGGATGCCGGGGAGGGAGGCTTCGCACAGCCGAGGACCAGCAGGAGCGTGGCGAGGCCGGCCCATCCACAGGCTGCATTGCGCAGACGGGTTGGTTTTTCGGGGCTGGACCGACCGCGAAACGAGCGGGCGGTCCGGGGATGCTGGGGACAGCAGAAGACCAGGGCGTCGGGGTTCATGTCGAATCCTCCCATGGCAGTTCTGGCGGGCAACGAGGAATCTAAGGGAAATCAGGAGATCGCCATGGGGGAAAATCCGGAGAAGGTTCGATATTTCTGGTTCTCGAATTCTTTTTCTAGCGATTTTTCATAGGGCTTTCTACTGAGAATAATGAGAACGGAGCGGTAGCATCGCCGCGCGTGCGCGGTCTACCTTCGGGGCCTCGACCCGATGAACGGGATCGGTCGGGTCGCTGCGAGCCGGCGACGGCCAGGAGGCGATCGTGAGCGGGGCAGCCGGAGGAGTTGATGGAGGAGCGCTCGGGCACCTCCGCGTGCTCGATCTCACTTCTTCGCGAGCCGCCTATTGTGGAAAGCTCCTCGCCGATCTCGGGGCCGACGTGATCAAGGTCGAGCCGGTCGACGGCGATCCGGGTCGCCGCGAGCAACCTCTCTTCGGCGGTCCAGAAGGTCCGAGTCTCCCCTTCCTCTACGAGAATGCGAACAAGCGAAGCGTCTCACTCGATCTCGAGAGCGACGGGGATCGGGATCGCTTTCGGGCACTCGCCGCGGAATCCGATCTGATCCTGGAATCGCTGCCGGTCGGGACCCTCGAACGCCTCGGTCTGGACTACCCGGCTCTGTCCGCAGATCACGGCGGACTCGTGCTGACCTCGGTTTCGGGATTCGGGCAGACGGGGCCCGCGCGGGAGGCGCGGTCGAACGACCTGATCGCTAGCGCGATGGGCGGGGCGATGACCTCGATCGGTGACCCCAACGATCCGCCCGTGCGTCTCGCCGGACATCAGGCCGACATCATCACCGCCAGCGTTGCGGCCTCGGCGAGCCTGATCGCTCTCCATCACCGCGATCGCAGTGGGCAGGGGCAACACGTCGACGTGTCGAGCCTCGAAGTCGTCACGGCGATCACGCATATCGCGGGAGTCGGGAAATGGCTCGAAGACGGCATCATTCCCAAACGAGTCGGCACGGGTCTGGTCGCCTCCGTGCCCTCCGGCGCCTACCGTTGCAAGGACGGTCTCGTCTATTTGATGGTCAATCGCCCGGCCCACTGGAAGGCTCTCGCCGATTGGATCCACGAGGTGACTCGCAACGAAGAAGTCCTGATGGAGGAGTTCCACGGGCCCTCCTCGAGTCGCCTTCCCTATCGCGAGCTGCTCGATGTCTTCATCGGCGACCTGACCATTCAACTCACTGTCGACGAGGCCTATCACGAAGGCCAGCGCCGGCATATCGCGTTCACGCCCATTCACACCGCCGAGCGGATCGCAGTGGATCCGCAGCTCGTCGATCGGAATTTCTTCGCGGCGCTCGAGCTCGAGAATGGACGCGAGCTGATGGTACCCGGGGCGCCCTACCGGCCGGCGCGCTCGGGATGGAAGACCGCGCGGCGGGCTCCGGGGATCGGCGAGCACGATGACGCGATCCTCGACACGCCCAGGAAGTCGATCGCCCCCCGGCCGTTGCAGGCCGCACCGGAAGCGGCGGGGAAGCCCACGAAGGGAGCGCTCGAGGGCCTTCGAATCGTCGAGTTCGGCACGGGCCTTGCCGCACCCTGGATCGGTCGCATGCTCGCCTGGGCCGGGGCCGAGGTCATCAAGGTCGAGTCGCATGCCTTCCCGGACGTTCCACGGCTATTCGTCGCTCCGCGGGAGCCCGAACTCGGAACCCAGCCCGAGTGTTCGCCCTGGTTTACCGATTGGAGTGCGGGCAAGCGTTTCGTATCCCTCGATTTGCGAAACGAGGACGGCGCGGAGTTGTGTCGCCAGATCATCGATCAAAGCGATGCCGTCATCGCGAACTACAGCACGGGCGTTCTCGAGAAACTCGGACTCGGCTTCGAAGCCCTCGCGGCGCGAGCCGCACGAAAGACCGAACTCGTGATGCTCGAGTCGAGCGGCTTCGGCGAGACCGGTCCCCTCTCACATTACGTGACCTGGGGACCCAACATCGAAGCGTTGTCCGGTCTCTGCGGCTTCTCGGGCTTTCCCGGTCGAGAGTGCACCATCTCCCACTTTGCCTACCCTGATCCGCTCTCGGCGCTGCACGGCTTGGTGGCGCTGATGGCCGCGCTGCTCGAGCGCGATCGCAGCGGCGAGGGACAGGTGATCCACCTCTCGCAATTCGAGACGACGGTCGCGTCCATCGGTCGCGTGATCGTCGAGTATGCGGCGACGGGCGAGGAGCCGGTGCGCCTCGGGAATCGGGAGCCCGGTGTTGCGCCCTACGGATGTTTCCCGTGCCGGGGGGACGATCGATGGATCGTACTCTGCATCGAGACCGACGAGGATTGGCGCGGTCTGTGCCAAGTGATGGGTTCGCCCGCCTGGGCCATGCAATCGCGCTTCGAAACGACCGCCGACCGGATCGAACACCAGGGAGACCTCGAGTCGTCGCTCTCGGCGTGGACCGCCGACCAGGACGACTACGTTCTTCTCGACGCCTGTCGGGACGCGGGTCTTGCCGTAGGGGTCGTCCAGAACACCGAGGACATGCTCCGGCGTGATCCCCAACTGGCCCATCGCAAATTCTTCGAGGAGATTCCGCATTTCAAGAGGGGTGTGGTGACGGCTTCCGGAATTCCGCTCGGACTGACGGGAACCCCCGGTCGCTCGACCCACACAGGATCATCCATTGGCCACGACAACGGCGCGGTGTTTCGCGACATCGTCGGACTCACACAGGACGAGATCGCTCGATTCGTCGATGTCGGCGTGATCGAGGACGCGACTTGACGAGGCGAGGCTGAGACCGATACAGGAGCTGATCCAGGACTGGATCCGTTCATTGAGGGGGACTGAAGCTTGAATTCCTTCGAAGACAGGATTGCCGTCATCACCGGAGGCGGCACCGGCATGGGCCGAGAACTGGCCCGCCAGCTCGCAGCTGCGGGTTGTCACGTGGCGATGTGCGATGTGTCCGCGGAGAACATGGAACGGACGAAGGCGATCTGTGAAGCCGAGTGCCCGGGCGGACTTCGCGTTACGACCCACGATGCGGACGTCTCGAACGAGGCGGACCTGCTGCGTTTTCGTGACGAGGTGATGCGCGAGCACGAGACCGACTATGTGAATCTGGTCTTCAATAATGCTGGCATCGGCGGCACGGGCAGTGTGATCGTCGACGATCGAGAAGCGTGGGAGCGGACCTTCAATATCTGCTGGTATGGCGTGTATTTCGGTACGCGAACGTTCTTGCCGATGCTGATGGCGGCGGAGGAAGGCCATCTGATCAATACGAGTTCCGTCAACGGATTCTGGGCAACCCTCGGCCCGAATATCTCGCACACCGCCTACAGCGCAGCGAAATTCGCGGTCAAGGGATTCAGCGAGGCGCTCATCAACGATCTCAGACTGAATGCGCCACACGTGAAGGTCTCCGTCGTGATGCCCGGCCACATCGGGACGTCGATCGTGATCAACTCGGGGAAGGTGCTCGGAACGGATCCCAAGGAGATGAGCGACCAGGAACTCGCCGATGCGAGGGAGGTCTTCGAGTCCCGGGGAATCGACTTCGGAAACGCGACGAACGATCAACTTCGACAAGCGCTCGTCATGCAGGGGGAGACCTTTCGCGATGACGCTCCAATGACTGCGGCCGCTGCGGCGACGATCATCCTTGACGGCGTGCGCGCGGGTCGCTGGCGGATCCTCGTTGGCGAGGACGCTCACGTACTCGACCGGATGGTCCGAGAGGATCCCGAAAACGCCTACACCGCCGAATTCGCGGAGCGCCTTTCGACCGAGACGAACTGGCGGCTGGGTGATTTGACTGTCTAGGCGGCTCGATTCCGATCTACCCGATTCGATCGTTGGGAAGCCTACTCATGCAGCCACTCCGTCTCATCGCTCTCAGCCTCCGCTACTCGTCCTGGTCGATCCGACCCTGGCTGGCGCTATCCCACGCGAATGCGGACTTCGAGACGGAGGTCGTCGAGCTCCCCGATCTGGGTCTGCAAGGGAAATCCGATGGACCGGGACTGGTCGACGTGAAGAACGAACAACTCGCTCGGCGCCGAGGGCAGGGGAGCGTGACGGGACTCTTTCCGATCCTGCACGTCGAGGGTCGACCCATCCACGAATCTCTCGCGATCTGCGAATGGGTGGCGGATGCCTATCCCCGTGCGGAGCTCTGGCCAGCGGACGCGATCGATCGGGCACAGGCGCGCGCGGTCTGCTGCGAGATGACGACGGGCTTTCATCATCTCCGGACGGAGATGAGCTGCCACGTTTTCGCGCGCGTTCCTGGATTCCTTCCGGACGCGTCGACCGCTTTGGAGATCGAGCGCGCAAAAGAGATCTGGCGCACGAGCCTCGCGGCATCCGGCGGACCTTTCTTGTTTGGGTCGTTCGGTATCGCGGACTGCATGTTCTTCCCCGTCCTGACCCGATTCAGGACCTACGGGATCGAACTCGAGGCGGATCTCGAGACGTACGCCGAGCGAGTCGAATCGCAGCCGGCGGTTCGAGCCTGGCGGAAAGTTGCGTCGATCGCGCCGGAGATTCCGGTCTACGACGAGCAGATCCGAAAACTCGGCGGTGATCCGGAGGCCGCGCGGTCGAAAGCGTAACGACCGTGAGGGCTAGTCGAGCACGTCCGCAGCGATCAACTCTTCGAGGTAGGGTGCGTCCCACCAGGAGAGCTGTAGCTGCTTGGCTCGGCGGAAGAACATCTGCTGGTCGTATTCGATCGTAAAGGCGACGCCGCCCCAGATCTGGGCGCAGACCCGCGTCGTCTCACGGTAGGTCTCACAGCAGAAGAGCTTCGCCATCGGGCCGAAGCGCGACACCGAGCGACCTTCCGCAGCGTTCCAGGCCGCCTCATGAACGAGCACTCGGCCCCCGTCGATCGAGGTCGAGGCATCGGCCATGTAGTGGGCCAGGGCCTGGAAGGCACCGAGGGGCTTGTCGAATTGTACGCGTTCCTTGGCGTACTCCACCGTCTCGGCGAGACATCGATCGGCTCCACCGATCGCCTGGGCGGCCAGCAGAATGATTCCCTCGAGCATGACCTTGTTCCAGGTTTCCCAGCCACTGCCCGCCGCTCCGATCCGATTCTCCGCCGAAACCTTCACGTCTGCGAAGTCGATCTGATACTGCGGCTCGCGACCCTGGGAAAGAAGTTGCTTCATGGTGATCCCATCCGCGTTCGGATCGACCAGCAGGAGGTCGACGCCGGCATCGGTGCGGGCGAGCACGATCAGTTGGTCCGCGGAGCTCGCATAAGGCACCGAGCGCTTGCGACCGGAGAGCGAGAATCCATCGCCGTTCGCCTTGGCCTGGAGCGCAACGCCCACCTCGCCGAAGCCGCGTTCGGGCTCGAGCCAGGCGGGAGTGAAGATCGCGGTGCCCTCGGCGATCTTGCCGAGCCAGGCGTCCTTCTGCGCGTCGCTCCCCGCCTCGAGGAGCAGCTTGGCGCTGATGACACAGGAGACGAAATGCGGGACCGGCGCCATGGCGCGTCCGAGTTCTTCGTAGACGAAGGCGGCTTCGAGGATGCCGAGTCCCCCGCCCCCGTAGCTTTCCGGAATCAGCAGCCCGTTCAGGCCGAGTTCGCTCATCTGCTTCCAGAGACCTTCGGGGTAGCCCTTCGGGTCGTCTTCCATGTCGCGAACCGTCTGCGACGGACAATGCTCCTCGAGCATCGCGCGGGACATATCGATCACCATCTGCTGTTCTTCGCTGAAATCGAGATCCATCGGGGATTCTCCTACGGCCGGCGGCGTTGCTTAACGAAAGCGGCAGAGCGCCCGGCCGATATGGTGTGTTCGCGCGACGGCCCTGGGGCCGAGCGCTCCGTCTTTCAAAAATTCTTGGGCAAGCCGAGATAGCGTCGCGCGATGATGTTCTTCTGGATCTCCGAAGAGCCGCCGCCGACGGTTTCGTTCATCGTCGCCCGGTAGGCACCTTCGAAGCGACCGCGAAGCGGTGCATCGTCCTGGCCTTCCATGATCGCGCCCTCGTGTCCCTGGATGTCGAGGGCGTCCTTGCAGACGCGCTGACTCAGAGTGGTCGTGAAGAGCTTGTATTGGGAGGATTGAATCGTCGGAGGCTTGCCTCCCGACTTCGCCGAGCAGACGAAGCGCGTCGACAATGCCTTCGCAACCGCGGTGTCGGTTACGATTTGAGCGATCTTCGAGCGCACGTTCGTGTCGTCCTTCAGCGGCTTGTCATCACGTTTCGCGTCCTTCACCCAGTCGACCAGGACTTCGCTTCGATGGGCGATCGGCGAAAGCGTGAACATCGTGAAGCGCTCGAGGTCGAGCGCCTCCGAGATCATCTGGAAGCCCTTGCCCCGCTTGCCGACGAGATAGTCGTCGGGCACGAAGACGTCATCGAAGAAGACCTGGTTGGTCGTGTCCTTGCCGATCGTCGGCAGGCTCTGCACCTCGAGACCGGGATGATCCATCGGCACCAGGAAGAGCGAGAGGCCATCGTGCTTGGGTTTGTCCTGGTCGGTGCGAGCGCCGACCCAATACCATTCCGCGAAATGCGCCGAGGTCGTCCACATCTTCTGGCCGTTGAGCATCCAGCCTCCCTCGACCTTGTCGGCGCGAAGCTGCATGTTCGCCGCGTCGGAACCGGCTTCGGGCTCCGAGTATCCGACCGCGAACTCGACGGTCGCATCGAGCACCATCGGCAGGAATTCGTTCTTCAGCTTGTCGTTCCCATGGCGAATGAGTGTCTTCCCGATGATGCCGACGCCCTTGCCGATCTGTGGTGCCGCGTGCTTCGAGAGCGCTTCGTTCAGGATGTATTCGTAGACACCCTCGATTTCCTGGCCGCCGTATTCCTTGGGCCAGGACATCCCCAGCCAGCCCTTCGCGGCGAGCTTCTTCATGAAGGTGCGTCGTTCGGGGGTGTCGCAGAGTTGGGAAAAATTCTCGCGATGGTGGTCCATGACCTCCGGGTCGTGGTTTTCCACGAGCCAGGCGTCGACCTCCTCGGCGAATTGCTGTTCTTCCGGGGAGAAATCAAAATCCATAGGGGTGGGCTCCAGCGACTCGACGACCATCCATTGCTTTATATGGGCGTCGGGTCTTGATGCAAGGCAGGGAGCGGCTCGGGGTGAACCGCGGTCTCGGACTATATACGGAACGCTGCGTCTTGTATAGGGCTCGGCGCCAAGGTGCCCCGACTTCCTCCGGGGGAATTCCGATCCACTGCCTCGACTACCGTGAGTCTATCGAGAAGGTCAGGAGGGATGCGATGGCGGCGAGGAAGAGACGCGGAAGACGCGACATCGAGCGGGACTATCCCACGAAGCAGTTCGTCTCGAAGTTACGGAGGCTCGCGAATTGTCTCGAGAACGGAAGTCGCTTTCGAATCCAGGTTGCGGGAGAGCGCGTTTCGATCCCAGCGAGCGCACGGATTTCGATCGAGCACGAGCGCGGCTCGTCGCAAGAGGAGATCGAGATTCAGCTCAAGTGGCCCCTCGACGACTGACGCCAATCGGGCCCGCCACTCAGTCGGGCAGGATGCCTCGAGTCTCGAGAATCGTGCGTGCCTGGTCCACGCCCACCGCGCGCTCGGATGCGAGACCGGCTTCGCGCGCACCGTCCACGTTGATCTGGTTGTCGTCGAGAAACAGGATGCGCTCCCTCGGACAGCCGAGTTCCCCGACGACGTGATCGAAAGCGTCGCGATCTGGCTTCACGAGTCCCATTTCATGGGAGAGAAAGAGCCTGTCGAATAGTTCGTAGATCCCGAACTCGGCCCATTGGCGATCGGTGTGGATGGAGTTCGTGTTGCTGAGGCAGGCGACTCGCGACCGCTCCGATGTCGCGCGCACGAGATCCCTGGCTCCGGGAAGCATGCCCTTCGGCCAGGCTGCGAAAGCTTCGAGGAAAGCATCGGGGCCGACGGGCATCGCCCAGGATTCAACCATTCCCCGCGCGAAGGTCTCGGTGTCGCATTCGCCGCGCTCGAAACGCCGAACCCAGGGACAGGTCAGCCAGCGCCGCCAGATTTCGTCCTCATCCTGCTCGTCGGCGAAGATCGCCATCTCGCCCATGCCGCCGAGCTCGACGAGCACGCCGCCAAGGTCGAAGAGCACGACTTCGATCGTCATTCACTGCCCCCAATCAGCGGGATTCCTCGGCGCCGAGACTAGCGGAGGTCGCGTGCATTCCCGGCCAGGTAGAGCCGGAGTTCCTTGTCCAGGGTATCGGGACCGACGAGGCCGAGGGCCGCGAGGACCTGGCCGAGGGGAAGGAAGCTCTCGCGTTGGGTCTCGGCCGCGAATACCGGGTGAGTCTCACGATTCGAAGCCGCCGCATGATTCGCAGGAATCGGAGGTCGAGGACGAAGAACGCAGACAGATAGGCGGGTGCGATCGCGAGCAGGTCGACGATCGCCATCGGTGAGCCGAGATCCCGCAGCCGGTTTCGAAAATTGCTGCCGCTTCGATCCGTCGCTTCGACGGCCGACCAGATCCTGCACAGGAACTCGGCTGTGAACGCCGCGACCGAAACTCTTTCGAAGGCCACGAAGAGGTCGTGATAGGGGCGACCGATGCTCGCGACGGATTCGAGGATGACCGCGAGGACGTTCCCGAATACCAGGACCATGATCATCGCATCGACCGTACGACTGAACTGATCGTCGGGGGCCCCGACCTCGAGCACTTCCCAGGTACGCGTCCGGATTTGGGTGGTTCAACTCATGTTTCGATGATTCGGCCGGAAGACCTGCGAACGAAAGCTCCCTCAGCGGAATCGGGGCCTGCCGTCGAGGTCCGAGGAGCCGGCTTGGGGGTGCTCCGGATCAGGCCTGGTGTGAACACCCGAATTCGTGATCGGCGTTCGCTATCGTGACGCGCCTCGGCGGGTGCGATGTGACGAGCAAAATGGGAGGCGGCCAGATGAAATTCGAGACCCGGGCGATCCACGTCGGCCAGGAGCCTGATTCGGAGACCGGTGCGGTCATGCCGCCAATCTACGCGACGTCGACCTTCGCGCAGATCCGTCCCGGCGAGACGCGCGGGTACGACTACACGCGGTCGGGCAATCCGAATTTCACACGCCTCGGGGAGACACTTGCCTCCCTCGAGGGCGGTGCCTACGCGACCGTCTTCGGAAACGGCATGGCCGCGATCACGGCGGTGCTCTCCACGTTCTCCTCGGGTGACCTCGTGCTCGCGGAGGAGAACGTCTATGGCTGTACGTTCCGGATCTTCGCCCAGGTCTTCGACAAATTCGGTCTCCGAGTTCGCTATGTCGACTTCGCGGATCCGGCACTCTACGGGACGATCGCCGAGGAGCGCCCCGCGCTCGTTTGGCTCGAGTCGCCGACGAACCCGATGTTGAAGATCCTCGATATCGCGGCGATCTCGTCGGAAGCGGCGAAGGTCGGGTCGCCGGTCCTCGTCGACAACACTTTTGCGTCTCCGTTCTTCCAACGTCCCCTCGAACTCGGCGCGACGCTCTCGCTGTCCAGCACGACGAAATATGTCAACGGCCACTCCGATTGTCTCGGGGGTGTCGTCGTCACGAACGATGCCGACTGGAACGAAAAGATGGTCTTCGCGCAGAAGGCCGTCGGGCTGAATCCATCTCCCTTCGATACCTGGCTCATCCAGCGCGGGCTCAAGACGCTTGCGTTGCGAATGCGCCAACATCACGAGAACGCGCTCGAGATCGCGACGCGCCTGAACCTCGCCCCCTCCGTTACGTGGGTGCGCCATCCCTTCCACTCATCCCATCCCCACGTCGAGGTGGCGAGACGCCAGATGAGCGGAGGCTCGGGGATCGTGACCTTCGAGTTGGATGCGGATCTCGATGCCACGATCGCGTTCGTATCGGGGCTCGAAATCTTCGCCCTCGCCGAGAGTCTCGGCGGGATCGAATCCTTGATCGATCACCCGGCCTCGATGACCCACGCGAGTATTCCGCGTTCGGAACGCGAGAAGGTGGGTATCCACGACGGACTGGTTCGACTCTCGGTCGGGATCGAGAATGTCGAGGACCTGCTCGCCGATCTCGACCAGGCGCTCGGGAAGGCGGGTCTTCCCTCGTTTCCCTCCTCTGGCTAACAGGCCTGCCTCGCGCGCCTCTTCGGTTTCTGTCGGATGGTCTGCCGCGATCCTTTCGATCCGGGTCGCGGGGCCGGCATTGGAGATCGCCCCGGTTCGTGGCACGATTTCACGGATCGAGAAGAAGAGGGGGGACCTTGAGCGAGCCGATGACGACACGGGCCAAAACGCTCGATATCAACCTCGATCCCGGGGTCTACGGGAGCTTTGCGGAGATCGGTGCTGGCCAGGAGGTCGGCCGGTGGTTTTTCCGGGTCGGCGGAGCCGCAGGCACGATCGCCAAGACGATGTCCGCCTACGACAAGAGTGTGAGTGACGCGATCTACGGAACGGCTCAGCGTTATGTATCGAGCGGTCGGTTGATCGCGATGCTCGATCACGAATACGACTTGAACATCGAGCGTCTCGATCTCGAGCGAGGGACGAAGTCGGCCTTCTTCGCCTTCGCCGACACGGTCTCTGCGCAGAACTACGGCGGCGATGCGGACTGTCATGGTTGGATGGGAATCCGCTTCCAGACCGTTCCTCAATCCGAGGCAAGTCAGATCATCCTGCACACTCGGATGTTGGACCGGGACGCGTTCATGCAACAGGAGGCGCTGGGAATCCTGGGAGTCAATCTGATCTACGGGGCAGCCCGTTTCTCCGATCGCCCCGAGATCCTGTTGGGCTCGCTACTCGACAATCTCGGGAACGGACGGATCGAGATCGACATGGTCGAATTCGTGGGACACGCTTTCCGGGAGGTGGATCATCGGCTGCTGAGCCTGCGTCTGGTGGAGTTCGGCCTCAGCAGGGCGGCCATGTTCTCCGCGACCGGCGAGGTGCTGCGACCGTCGGAGATTCTGTACAAGCGCCCGGTCATCCTTCAACGCGGTCGCTTCCGCCCACCGACGCGCGTCCATTCGGACATTCAAAGAAGCGCCCACGAACAGTTCTCCTCCGACCCGGCCGTCGACAGCGAGCGAATCGTGTCGTTACTCGAAATCAGCGTCAAGGAATTGAGGGAGGCCTCGAGTGGTTCCGCGGAAGACTTCCTCGATCGAATCCGCGCGCTGACCGCAGGCAACCATTCGGTTCTCGTTTCGGACTATTCGGAGTACTACCTGGTCGCGGAATATCTGGCGCGCTATTCCGCGACACAGATCGCGCTGCCGCTCGGTGTTCTCAATTTCATGGAATTGATTCGTGAGGATCGCTACTCGCATCTTACCGGCGGGCTTCTCGAGGCGACCGGTCGACTCTTTGGGATGGGCGTTCGAGTCTATGTCTATCCGGGGCTCGATCCGACTACGGGGGAACGCATCGAGCTCCCGTCTCTCGGACTCCCGTCATCGGTCAAGACGCTCTTCGAGTATCTGTTGGAGCGTGAATACGTGCAGCCCCTCGCGGGTCTGCCCGACGAGGCGCTTCGCGTCCGGTCGGATGAGATCTACGAATTGCTGCGCTCCGGTGACTCGCGCTGGGAGGAACACGTCGAGCCGGATGTCGTGCACGCCATTCGGAGCGGTGGACTCTTCGGATATGACGTCGACTCGCACGCGGATGAGGGGAAGGACGAGGGCCGGATTCGCGAGTAGCCCGAGGTCGACGACCGGCCATTTCCCGGTGTATCAATTGACCCCCAGTTCGAATGTCGCTCGCCCCGTGCCCTCGATACGGAAGCGACGAGGAGGTGGTATGACCGAGCCGATCTGGAAATCGCGACCGGGAGAGATGTTCTCGGCGACCCCCGGCACCGAGCCGATCAACGATTTCATCCACCTCTCCGAGGGGCTCTCGAATTGCTTCCTGATCGCTACGGAAGAGGGCAATATCGTGGTGAATGCCGGGATGGGCTTCGAGTCGCCCTATCACAAGCGAAACTTCGATGCGCTCTCCGATCGGCCGATTCGATACATCATCCTGACCCAGGGGCACGTCGATCATGTGGGTGGCGTCGATTTCATTCGCGACGAATCGACACAACTGATCGCTCAGTCGGGCAATACGGAGCATCAGGCCTACGATCGCCGACTCATGCCGTTCAGAGGTTCCCGATCCGGGTTTGCCTTCTTCGAGAAGAACGGCGCGTCCTTTCGTCAGGCGACGGAGGACTTCGGGGAGCTACCGGCTCAGGCGGCTCCGACCCCGGATATCACGTTCGACGAGCGCTATGAATTTACGTTAGGCGGATTGCGGGTGGAGCTGATCGCGGTTCCCGGAGCCGAGACGAACGACTCCTTGATCATCTGGCTGCCAGACCAGGAGATCTGTTTCGTTGGGAACCTGTTCGGCTGCCTGATCGGTCATATCCCGAATCTCGTGACCATCCGCGGAGATCGTTACCGCGACGCGCTGACCTGTGCCGCGGCTTGTGATGTCGTGATGGATCTCAACCCGACGCTCCTGCTGCCGGGGCACCATGGGCCGATCGAAGGTGGGGAGTTGGTCCGCCACGAACTCGAGCGGATTCGCGATGCGACGCTCTACGTCCACGACCAGACGGTGAAGGGAATGAACGAGGGCAAGGACCTCTTCACGCTCAAGCAGGAGATCAAGCTGCCGCCGGAACTCGGGGTGGGAGAGGGCTATGGCACGGTTCGCTGGGACGTTCAGGCGATCTGGGAACATTATGCGGGCTGGTTCCATCACGAGTCGACGACCGAACTCTATTCGATTCCCCCGCGCGCGATCCATCACGATCTGATCGATTTGGCGGGGGGCCAGGAAGCGATCGTCGATCGAGCCCGGGCGCGACTCGCGAGCGGAGAACGGGAAGAGGCATTGCATCTGCTCGATATCGTCCTCTCGCAAGAGGAGGCGACATCGTCCGCACTCGAACTCGGGATCGAGATTCACCGAGCGCTCGAAGCGGAGAGCGACAATTTCTGGCTTTCGGCATGGCTCCGCAATCAAGCCGAGCTGCTCGGTAAACGGCTCGAGGGCGAATAGTCCACGGGCCGCCAACGGACACCGTACGAAAAGATCGAGAAGAGGAGAGGGTGAAGATGACAGCGAGGGTCGAGTTCGATTTTGGGGGCGCGCAGGTCCTCGTAACGGGTGGGTCGAATGGGATCGGGCTCGGGATTGCTCGGGCGTTCGCTGAATCGAATGCCCAGGTCACGGTGACGGGACGCCGCGGGAGCGCTGCGGAATACGAGTCGGACCTTGCGGGTCTCGGCTACCGCCAGGCCGAAATGACGGATCGGGAGGGGCTCGAGGTGCTCGCGGCCTCCTTCGACCGGATGGATGTCCTCGTGAACAACGCGGGGGCATCGCTCATGGACGAGGACGAATGGCAGCCCGAGATTTTCGAGCGAGCGGTCAGCCTTCATCTATTCGCCTCGTTCCGACTGGCCGTGGCGCTCAAGGATCGAATTTCGAAGAGTGCGATCGAGGGTGGGGGCAGTGTGCTCAACATGGCGAGCATGTCCGCCTTTCGCGCAGTCACGGTCGTCCCGGGTTACGGCGCGGCCAAGGCTGCGGTCGTACAGATGACGAAGAACATGGGAGCGGCCTGGGGCCTCGACAACGTGCGGGTCAACGCGGGGGCACCGGGCCTCATCCGCAGCAACATGACCGCCGGAATGGTCGGCACGCCCTTCGAAGAACCCGAGATCGAGCGGACGCCAATGAAGCGGTGGGGCACGCCCGAGGACGTCGCGCCGCTCTATCTCTTCCTCGCGAGCCCCGCTGCACGGTACATCACCGGACAGACGATTTGTGTGGATGGCGGGCAATCGGTTTCCTGAACCCCGTGCCGGAGGCCTGCCAATTCCCGTTTCCAGGCCCCTCGAGCAGGTCATCGACGAGCGCATCGACGGGGTCTCCTGCTCGGTGGATTCTTCTCGGTGAAGCGGTACAACATCGGACATCTGCGCTGAAGGGTGCAGCTGCGTGAGGGTCTGCTGGATTGGCACTCTGCAGGCGACAGGAAGAGAGAGACTGGGGCTGCACTTGATTCGACCGACACGATCCCTTCGGAGCTGCGTCCTCATTGTTCCGCTGCTCGCGGTAATGGTCATCGCTCTGCCCACTCGCGCCGAGAAGGAAATCCTGTGGGGTGACACGCACGTCCACACCTTCTACTCGACGGATTCGTACATCAATCAGAACTTCACCGTTGGACCGGATGCTGCCTATCGTTATGCCAAGGGGTTGCCGGTCCTGCACCCCTCGACCGGTGCGCGGGTTCAGATCGAGACGCCGCTCGACTTCCTCGTCGTTGCGGATCACGCCGAGAGCTTCGGAACGATGAAGCGAGCCAACGAGGAGGGCCTGCCGAGAGAAGGGCTGGGGCCGATCGACTGGCTGCACAACTGGGCGATGGAGAAGCTGTTTCGTCGATTCGCCTCGAATCCGGATAGCGTCGTCGATCTATTGGAATACGCGTCTCCCGATACCGATCTCGTCGTAGAAGCCGCGAAGAACCCCGCCAGCATCCGGATTCCGAACGACGGTCTGGTCATCCAGGATGCCTGGACGGAGTCGACGAACACGACGGATGCGCACAACGAGCCCGGAAGATTCACTGCGTTGATCGGATGGGAGTGGAGTTCGATCCCGGCCGGCGCCAACCTGCATCGCGTCGTATTTACGAGCAGCGACGCGAACACCGCGCAACAATTCATCCCCTTTTCGTCCTCGACGAGCAGCTATCCGGAAGATCTCTGGAAATGGCTCGAAGCCACATCGTCGCGGACGGATGCTGATTTCGTCGCCATCCCACACAACTCGAACATCTCGCGTGGCTACATGTTCCCCGGCGAGAATCGGCTGAGGGGTACCCCGATCGATCGCGAATGGATCGACCTGCGTGCGAAATGGGAGACCGCGGTCGAGGCGACACAGGTCAAGGGCGATTCAGAGACGGATCCGGCGGTCTCCCCGGACGACCCCTTTGCAGACTTCGAGAGCTATCCCCACTACATCTCGCCCAAACCGATTCCCTTCGACCCCGGACCGGGAGACTTCGTGCGATCGGCGATGCGAACCGGCCTCGCTCTGGAAGAGGAGTTCGGTGCCAATCCCTATCGCTTCGGAGTGATCGGTTCGACGGATTCCCATACCGGTCTGGCCACCGCGGAGGAGACCAATTTCTGGGGAAAGTTTCCCACCGACTCGACCCTCGTGGGCAAGACTCGACAGACGAGCAGTATCGAGAATTTCGGATGGGCGATGTCCGCATCGGGGCTCGCCGCGGTCTGGGCGGAAGAGAATTCGCGGGATGCAATCCTACGCGCCTTCAAGCGTCGCGAGGTGTACGCCACGACCGGGCCCCGCATCTCGGTTCGCGTATTCGGGGGCACGGCCTACGTGCCGGGTGACGAACGGTCGATGGAACTCGCGGGGATCCGGGAGGCAGGGGTGCCTATGGGCGGTGAACTTCGTGCGCTCGAGACCGCGCCCTCATTTCTGGTGCAGGCCGCAAAGGACCCAAAGGGGGCACACCTCGATCGTGTTCAAATGATCAAGGGATGGCTGGCGGACGGAGAGACACACGAAAAGGTCTATGACCTGATCTGGTCGGACGACCGGGAGCGTGATGCCAATGGCCGCGTGCCACCGGTCGCGAACACCGTCGATCTGACCAACGGTCGGTACACCAACGAACACGGCGCGGCCACGCTGGCAACGGTCTGGAAGGATCCGGATTTCGATCCCGATATTTCGGCCTTCTATTATGTGCGCGTGATCGAGATCCCCACGCCCCGACATTCGCTGTTGGACGCGTTGGCGATGGGAATCGATCCCGTGCGGACGGGACAACCCACCTCGCTACAGGAACGCGCCTACACCTCGCCGATTCACTACACGCCGTGATGCCGTGCCTAGCGCGCGGACCTGCGCTTCCTGCCTAAAGCGGGTCAAGCGTCCAGGGCGTTCGCCGGTATCCCGACGACTAGAGAGTCCATCCCGGAGGACGCGGGCCGGCATCGGAGGGATCTATTCGTCCCAGCTCTCGGGTCCGTAGATACACCCCGGGCGGGGGGTCATGAGTTCCGTCCGTCCGCCCGTCACATAGCAATTCTCGAGGGTCTGCCATTCCGTGAGCCGCGGATCGGCGGTGCCGCTGTCGTCGAGGCCCCGAGTGGTATCGAAATCCTTTCGGAGCTCTACCCAGCTCGGAAGATCGGTGGCCCAGACGACGACGACCTCAGTCGGGTTGTTGATCACCTCGAGCAGGTGGGTGAGATGGATTCCGCGTTCCGCCAACAGCGGCACGCGTCGCGCGGAGACCGTTTCGAGGTATTCGATCTGGGTTCCTGGCCGGAGTTCGAGGACCTGATGGACGAAGACCGTCCCCTTGATGCCGCGTTCCACGATCTCCGCGGAGGTGGGACTGCCGGGCGCCGTCGCCGCGACCCGATCGAAGCCACCGGATCGAACCTTCGCGGCTTCGTCCCACCAGTCTCCGTAGAATTTCGCGCGTCGCTTCAAGTTGAGCCGATCGAGATTGGCCGTCCAGGCATCCCAGCCCTCGGGTCCTCCATCGTAGAGATTGATCACCTGGGGCCAGTGGGCCCCCGAAGCGCCGATCACGAAGAAGGTGCCCTGGAGGCGAAAGAGTCCGGGCATCTGGTTGACGGGCTCGCGTGCCACCGTGTCCATGTAGTCGTATTGACCCTGGCCGATGATGTCGATGGTTTCGTGGAGGAAGAAGCTGCGCGGCATGTCGACGAGGATACGGGGGATCGAGGCCGTTCGTCGACGCCCCGTGCGTGAAAACCCTGTCGCGCACACGTGAGGGGGATGGCAGGCGCGGGTCTGATTGGGTCGCTAGCCTCGAAGGTCCGTGTTGGCGCGGTCCTGTCCAGGAGAAAATCCATGCAGACGACCCATGCAATCTGTCACTACTGTGGCCTCTCCTGTGGGGTGAAGGCGACGATCGATGACGCCAACGGACGCCGCCGGCTCGTGAGCCTGATCGGCGACAAGGACGACCCGGCCTATCACGGCTATTCCTGCGCGAAGGGCCGCGACCTGCCCGAACATCTCCGCCATCCCGACCGACTCCTGCATCCCCTGAAGCGCAATTCCTATGGCGAATTCGTTCGGGTCGGCAGTCACGAGGCGATCGCCGAAGCGGCGACTCGCCTTCGCGAGATTCTTTCCGAGTCGGGCCCTAACGCGGTTGCGATCTATGACGGGACCTATTCGCTCCAACCCCCGCTCGCCCTCCTGAGCCGCTCGTTCGCGGCCGCGCTCGGGACGTCGATGAGATTCTCCACCGGCACGATCGACCAGCCCGGTAAGGTCCTGGCGAAGGCACTGCACGGGACCTGGCGTGGAGACATGCCATCGTTTCTCGATGCGGACGCCTGGCTCCTCGTCGGAACCAACCCGGAAGTCTCCAAGCTCGGCGGCATTCCCGCTCCGAATCCCGCCTGGTATCTCCATCGCGCCCGAAAGAGGGGCCTCAGGCTGATCGTGATCGATCCACGCCGCACCGAGGTGGCTCGCAAGGCGGAGATCCATCTGCAGCCGAAGCCGGGCGAGGATGCGTCGATCTTGGCGGGGATGATTCGCGTGATCCTCGAAGAGAAGCTTCATGACGCCGAATTTCTCGCGGAGAACGTCGTCGGCTTCGACGCCCTGGCGAAAGAGG
>JAPYTP010000020.1 GCA_029941885.1 Myxococcota bacterium | reverse complement strand
CGCCTGAACAGATCGAACACCCGGTCCCACACCGTTTCGGCGGCTTTCTCGGAGTACGCAGGCCCCCGCTCCGGAAAGCAGAATCCGTGATGGGTCGTGGGGAATGTCTCCGTTCGGTGCGCCACCCCGTTCGCATCGAGTGCGGCGACGAGATCCGGCACGACGTTGTCCGGGACGTATTCGTCCGTCTCGGCGAAGCCCAGATACAGCTCGCCGCGTATCCGATCTGCCAACAAATGAGGGGAGTCGGGTTGGTCCGTCACGATCGATACGCCGTAGAGTGATGCCGCCGCGGCGATGTCTTCGGGAAAGGTTCCCGCCGCGGAAACGACGTACTGCCCGCTCATGCAGTAGCCGATACATCCCTTTGCGCCGGACGTTACGGCCGATTGAGTGGCCAGAAAGTCGAGCATCGCGCGCGAGTCGCGCATGACCAGTTCGTTCGTCAGGCTTCCCATCGCCGCGAACATCTTCTTCATCGTCGCGGCGCCCGTCGTCGGATCCATCAATTCGACATAGTCGAACGGGGTCGTGCCCGGCCGGTAGTACATATTGGGCAGGAGCACGTAATAGCCCTGGCCAGCGATTCGCCGACAGAATTCGCGCAACTCTTCGCGGATACCGGGCGCATCCATGTAAAGGATGACTGCGGGATACGCACGGCCCTCTTCGGGATGAACGCTGAAACATCCCATCGTTCCGTCCGAAGTTTCGATCTGATGCGTGGCTTCGAGCATTTTCTACCTCATGCAAGCGATTTGCGGGGCAAGGGGCGTGCGCTCCCGAGCCCCTCTCCTGGAGTGCGTCCTGGTGTGACGTGGCGAGCGCGGCGAGAACCCATCGAAGTCCGGCGCCGCCGCCCTCAATGGAGCGCCGCGAGAATCTCCTCGATCGGAGCGTGGTCTGCGGTGTGTGCGTCGCGGTGCTCGTAGCGTACCACCGGCCCGGGCCCCACGACGAAGGTGCCCCCCAGTTGGTTGGTTCTCGCGCCCGGCTTGCCGATACGATGGCCTGCCTTCCAGGCGCGCAAGGCACCGGGGAAGGAATCCGGTGAGAACAAGCCGAACACGGATACGCGTTCGATCGACGCCGCGTGCGCGGCTTTGGCTTCGTCGTCCACCAGTACCGGAAACGGGATCTCTTCGTCGTGCACGAAGGCATTCGCGTAGTCTGCGTTGCCGGTACCGATCGTCACGACTTCTGCACCGCGCTGCTGGATCTCCTCGTACTCTCCGCGCAACTGCGCAGCGTGCTCGCGGCAGAGAAGTCAGCCGAAGTGACGCGCGAATACGAGCACGACACGCCGCTCCGCCCAATAGTCGCCCAACCGCTTTTTCGTGCCCGTCGAATCCAAAAGTTCGATGTCTTGAATCGCTTCGATGTCCATATCGGAACTCTCCTGCTCGGTTGCCTCCGGCTAGCCATTGCACCATTGTGACGCACGGAGGGTCGCGGCGCCCCGCGCCGAGACGGGGCCAGATCTCCCCCCAGATCGGTCTGACAGAATCCCTGCGAGGGGCGGTATCGATGCATCGAGGCGTGCACCTGCACGGGTCAATCCTCGATGGCTCGATAGGCGGTCCCCTGGAATGCCCAACGAGCCGGTTTGGCATCACCCCCCGGAACCATGAAAATGAGAATCATGTCTTGCTCGGGATCGGCCTCCCACCAGGTCCCGAACACGCCGGGCCACCCGAACGCGCCGACCGACGCGATCCCCAGTTCGGGGGTGTCGACGAACGCGTCGTCCTTGATCGCCACACCCAGCCCGAAGCCGTGCCCCCGCCAATAGCCTTCCGGTCCACCGAAGGGCAGACCCGTGCGCTGCTCGGGAGTCAGGCGATCGGTGGTCATCGCTTCGACGGTCACGCGGTCGAGGACGCGCACGTCACCCAGCGCTCCTTGGCCGAGCAACATCCGCGTGAATTTCAGATAGTCGTCCACGGTCGAATACAGACCGCCCGCGCCGGATGGAAATCCCGGGACCGATTCGAGCGACGGGATCCACGAAGCCGGGACGCGTCCGAGGGATTGCAAACGCGCCGCTCGCGAGCGCTTTTCCGGAGGAACCCAAAAGGCCGTGTCCTCCATGCCGAGCGGCTCGAAGATCCGTTTGTGAAGAAAGTCGGGAAGCCGCATGCCGGAGACCCGTTCGACGAAGATCCCCAGGACATCGAGGGAATTGCCGTAGTTGAAGGTGCTGCCCGGTTCGTGCGCCAGCGGCAACGCTCCGATCCACTCCATCCACGGGTCGTAGCCGGCCGCGTTATTCGCATCCGCCTCCGTCAACGCGTCCCGCAAAGGGCCTGCAGCATTCCGAGGGGTGACGATCCCCGATCGATGAGTGAGTAGATCGATCACCTGGATGGGACGAGACGCGGGCACACCCGAATCGAGTGCCGCGGTCGGATCGCGCAACACCTTGCGGTCGGCGAGCTCCGGCAGCCAGCGGTCGATCGGGTCATCGAGTTCGAAAAGGCCCTCCTCCAGCAGGATCAGCGCGGCGACACTCGTGATCGGCTTGGTCATCGAAGCGATCCTGAAGATCGAATTCCTCGCCATGGGGATCGTCCTGGCCTCGTCCTGCCAACCCACGGCATTGACCTGCGCCACGGCACCGTGCCGGTAGATCAGGGTCACGATGCCTCCGACCTCTCCTCGGTCGACGGCGTCCTGCATGGCCGCCGTCACCGCCGCTAGACCGCCCGAGGAAAATCCGCCCGGTGCCCGCTCTCGCTCGAAAAGCGGCGAGTGACACCCGAGCAAGAGTGCCATCGCGGCGACGCCGCCAATCGAAACCCATCGCGCGAGTGCGCGTCGCATCAGCGCCCGAAATTCCGTCACATTCATGCTGAAAGCCTCCCGACACAGAGACTAGGGCAGATCGCGTGGATCGAATGTCACGCCCGCGCCGGGGAGGGAGGCGCGGAGCATTGCACGATGCCGATCTCGGTCGACATCCTGAAAAGGTCCTCATTCGCCTAACGAACACAGCGCGCTCTCTACCGCGGTTCGACGTATCGTGGGCAGGCGCTCGAAAAGTCGATCGACTTTGCGCACTTACCCAGGCATACCGCGAGGCCGGTCGCGTCGCGAGAAGATCAGCCTCTGCGGATGTCGCTCCGCTGCGGTTGACGAGCTGCCGCGATAGGACCGCAGGACGTACGCCTTCCTGATCAGGCGCTTAACGCCAATGCCTCATTTGCGTCTTCAACCGAACCTCTTGGCTCGCTTCCCGATGGGTCCGGCGGCGAATTTGGATCATCGAACTCGTCGGTCAGTCTCGGGGGGTCGCAAACGCGCGAGCCCATTTGTAGAGTCTCGCGGTATCGGAATTCGGAGGCTTCAAAGTGCGGGACCTGCTGCGCAGCTTATGCGCCTTTTGCATTGCTACATTCGCGCTGCCTCACGTAGCCCTCGCAGCCGATGAGAAAGCCCAGGATAAGGGCTCCCGGTTCGTGCAGTCGGGCTTCTATCTCGGGGCCGGCTTCGCCCTTGCCACACCGGCCAAGTGGAACAACGACTTCAACAACGACCTGAACGACGACTCCACGGAATTGGCAAACGCCAGAGCGAGTGCTCTGAGGGATGCGTTGACCGGGACCCAGCCGGCGTTGCTCCCCGTCACCGTCTCCGTGAATGGGGCCGATTTGGAGGACGACTTCTTCGGCGTGAGCGGTGTGATCGGCTATCGAATAACGCCCGCCTTGGCGGTCGAACTCGAGGGCGAATGGCTGAGCGGCTCCAACAAGAGTGCGTTGGACGTCCGCTCTGTGGCTCAGTTCCCGGACCCCATGCCCGGTGTGCCAGGAGCGTTGATCCAGCAAGAATCGACAGGCGCTCACATGACCGAGATCTCGAAGATCTGGATGGTCACAGCCAATGTCAAGATCTATCCGCCCCTGACCGGTCGATTTCAGCCGTTTGTGAAGGCGGGGCTCGGAGTTCAGCACGCCGAGCTCGATACCCTGGTCGCGACCACCGGCCTGACCTCGACGAACGCAGATGAGGTGCCTTCTCCTCCCTACCCGTTGGATGCCGATTTCACCATCAACAGGTCGAGGAAGAATCTAGATGGGGCCCTCCGGTTCGCGGGAGGCATCGACCTCTACGCGACCGAGCATATCTTCACCGAGGTCAATGTTGGCTACGTCGTCCCCTTCGCCGAATTGGAGTCGATGCGCATCGACTATCTGTCGGTCCAATTGAAGCTCATGTATCGCTTTTGAAGGCGACGAACCCCGTCGGCCCGCACTCGGGTTCGCGTCCGAAATCTACTGAGCTTCGGATGCAGCGGAAGCCTGCAAGCGCGCGTTCTCCCGCTCCAGCATGCCGCGAATGGGGGGTTCGCGAAGACGGGCCACGGGAATTGTCTCGCGAACGTACTCGTGAAAGCGATAGACCGACGACTCTTCCAAAGCGAGCGGTCCCGGCCGGTAGCCCGACGTGCGCACGCCGCGCTGAATTCGCTCGACGAGCAGCTTGTCCTGATCATTCACCTCATCGAGGATCGCCAGGTTGATGCCCTGCATCTCGCGCTCCTCGTCGGAAAGATCGGGAGGGGAGTAGCAATTGAGCTTGATCAGGGACTTCTCCGGTCCCAGGGGCAGCACCTGAAACAACGCGAACATTTCTGGGTAGTACTCAATCCCCATGTTGGGGTTCATGGCGATCTGCAACCACCTCCTCGCCTTGTCCGGCGAGAATCGACGGTCCGTGCAGCCGATCAGCTCCTGGTATCGCCGCTCGCGCGGAACCTTCGAAAGTTTTTCTTTCATCTCGAAGACCCCGAAGTTGATGCCGTTGTCGAGCGTGACGCCCTCGTCGTTCTCGACCAGCATGCGGTGCAGGCAGGGGTGCCCGATCGGAATGTGGTAGTTCTCCTGGTAGTTGTCCCAAGCGAGCTTCCAGTTGCAATCCCACACTTGAACGGTGGGCTCGCCGATCGGCTCATAGCCCTCTGGTGAGTACGCTGCGACCTCGCCGTCGATCGGTCCCATCATGTGGGAGACAGCGGGACCGTCTCCGTCGAGGTTCACGAGAATGTGCCCGCGGTAGATCTCCATGCGGACTTCCTGTAGTCCGAGCTCGGATCGGTCGATGTCCGGAAAATTCTTGGGCGTGGGAATGACGCTGTCGCGCCACAGATCGAATGTGAGAAAGTCGCCTGCTTTCGGGAGGTCGCACTCGTGACCCACCATCTGCCAGCTCTTCAGGAAGAACTCCCGATACTCGAGTTCCAACAGCTCCGCGCTCGCGTAGGTCCATAGAGGCAGGGCCTCGCCCGTGCGTTCGAGCCCGGGGAGAATTCTGGGGGAACGACTCTTGCTCGACACGGGGCACCTTCGAAGCTTCTGGGGATCACCGCCCGTCTCGGAAACTCCCGATCAGTGAGCCCTGTTCGCTCGCTGCGGGCCGATGGGAGAGGCGGACCATAGCGGACGATCCATTCGATCCGAATCGGTCGCACGAACTCGGCCGAACTCTCGGCGGTTCAGGCGGCGCGGAAGGCCGCCCCGCTCATTGACCAAGCCGACGCTGGAGAGGATCCGTCGCGCGCGAGTGGCCGCAAGCTACGCTTCGGTGGACTCTAGAACGGAGACTCGACGATATGGAAGACCGCATCACCCCCTGCGTGTATCTAGAGATGACGAATCTTTCAGCAGAGGACTACGCAGGGGAGCGCGCGCTCGAGCTGCGCAAGTCGCCCGGGGCCGAGCGCGTAACCTGGTGGAAGAACTGCGTGCCGGACCGTGAGGATCTACCGCGGCGACTTCCCGAGTTTCAAACGCTGGGACTGGTGGAGGGCGATCTTTCGTTCTCGCCTTCCACCCCACCGGATGGAGTGACGGGGCACCTGTTCCACCTGACGCCGCGTCCCGGCCAGGGAATCCTGAATGACCGCCCCACGCGGGGCCTGGAGCTCGTGTTGATCAGCCCAAAGAACGCCGCCAATGCCCAGCAACTTCGCGACTGGGGCGACTTCGTTCATCTTCGAGACATCGCGGCCGCGTCCCCGCCCCATTTTTCAATGATTACCCCCTACGCGAACGCCCGAGCCGAGACGCCTCGCTTCATGCACCTCTACGAGCTCGATACGGATGAACCCGAACCGGCCTTCAGGGAAATGACGCCCGCCACGGTCCGTCACCAGAAATCGGTCGGTGGACACACATGGGAAGAGTGGTCCGGTCATCCCGAGCTCGTGATCGAATACGTAAATACCTTCAGTCTGCTCGGAGAACACCGGTAGCGGCATACACCGCGATCGGAAGACGCACGCCAGACTGGACCAACCAAGGGGTCAGGCTCAAACCTTGCTCGGTCCCCATACTTTACGTCGTCGATCAGTCCGCTTGGTAGAGAGTCCCGAGCGCGACGAGGTCGTCCCCCTCGTTGAGCCCATCCGCCGGCACCGGATCGGCCCAGAAATACTCAGCACCCTGAGCGCTCGGAAGCGTTCCGAAAGAAGCATCGAATCCGATCTCCCAATTCTGTCCGGAGGCGGTCGATGCAAGTCCGACCAGGCCCAGGCCTGTGATGACGATTCGGGTGATTCGCTCGATCACTGGATTACTCCCTCTTCACGGCCCATTGGACGATTATCGATTCCATTGTCTGGGATGCACTCATGTACGGCGGGCCGCCACAAAGACAAGGGTATGAGCCCGACGCAGGCGCCTCTGTGAAGGGCTTCACGGGCCGGTCGAATCATCGAATCGAACCCGGGCGGAGTTCGATACTCTCTCGCCCATGACGACTAACGGGAAAATACGTGTTCTCGGCTGGCTCAGCGCCTTCGGGGTGGCGACAGGGCTCATGTTCACAGCGACAGCGACCGCCGCGGAGGGGATCGGTCTCGCGCGCGAGACCTTCGTGGACGCTTCCCGACCCACGAAAGCGAGCCCCCCCTTCGCAGGATCACCCGATCGACGACTGGACACCTGGATCTGGTATCCAGCGGACGCGGGCGGGGCACTGCCGATGCCCGATGCCGCGCCCCTTGCCGGCGGGCCACGCCCGCTCATCGTCTACAGCCACGGAACCTACGGTCAGCCCGACAACGCGACGCATTTCCTCTTCGACCTCGTGCGTCACGGATACATCGTGGCTGCCCCGGCGTTTCCGCTGACCTCCAGTGTCTCTCACGCGAATCTGCCCGCCGCCGATGTCAGCGACGCGGGAAGTCAGCCCGGGGACGTGAGCTTCCTGATCGACACACTCCTCGCCCACCCGCGATTCGGGCCCATGATCGATGCCGATCGCATCGGCGCGACGGGGATCTCACTCGGCGGGATCACCACGTATTATGCGAGCTTCGGCTATCCGACCCTCGATCCCCGCATCAAGGCGAGCGCGCCCATCGCGCCCGGCGATCCCCCGGTTGCCGCACTCGGATTCGGGCTCGGCTTTGAGGGAACCGTGCCGGCCCCCGTCTCCACGCCCGCGCTGCTGCTCGTGGCGGATGCGGACATCTTCTCCGCGTCGACTGGCGGTCCCGGGCCGGCCTACGAAAGGCTCCTGGCTCCGAAATACCAGGTCTTGATTCGTAACGCGCCCCACGTCTGGTTCGGAGACCGTGACGACGTACCCGCCGACGACCTCAATCCGGATTGCATCTGGTTCGAGGAGAACACCGGAGCCCGCCCCCCACTCTGTGCGAAGCGTCGGCCGCTGATCGAGCCCGCTCGACAGAAGGAGATCGTGCGATACGCGTTGCGGGCGTTCTTCGACGCTTACCTCAAGCGCGATGCCGGAGCGCTCGCCCGCATCGGCTCGGTCGACGACACCTTCGAAGAGGTCGTGCTTCGTCGAAAGGTCGCGCTCCCCGAGTGATGCGCCCCTACGCCGGCACATCGCTCGGGTGGGATCACGCGGGAATGTGCTGGCCGCTGTCGTGCACCAGCACCTGGCCGGCGACGAAACGGGCTTCGTCGCTGGCGAAGTAGACCGCCGCTTCGGTGACGGCGACGTGCTTCCCGAAATCCGTTTCGTTCCGAATACTCATCATCGTCCGATCGATATACGGTCGGGTTCGAGCGGCCCGGATCTTCCGTGCGAGCTACGCGGTATTGCGAGGCGACAACGCCAACCCGACCAGTCCGAGGCCGATCAAGAGGGCGGTGCCGGGTTCCGGAACGGGCACGTTCACGAAACTCTCGCTACCGCCTCCAGAATAGTCCTGCACGTGGATGCCAATTCGCAGATCGCCGTTTGTCAGCTCCGCAATGATGTCGGCGAAATTACCTCCGCCTATCAGATCGAAGACGATTCCGAGCGTCTCGCCCGGATCGACTCCTTCAAACGCGACCGGCGCGTCGGCGTCAGCGCTGAAACCCGCCGTCGTCACAAATCCGACTACGCCGCCGCCGGGCAGATCCCCCGGCGATGTCCCGGTGCTGAAATCCACACCCGCATCACCAAATGGACCGAGCGCGTTGTCGTCGAGGTCGATCAAGCCCGCGATCCCGAGCAGTGTCCCGTCGTCGAAGTAGACGTCCGTGATCGCGGAGAGAAGCGGCCCAGAGTTCGAAAATGTGAACAGGACCTGGGACCCACCCGCGTCTGTCACATCGACCGACAGCTGCGCTTCGCCGATCGCGCAGTCCGTTGCGTTGTTGTTGGTGATACAGCCGAATCCAATTGGGATCGCGGTAGCCGCTGTCGGAGCCAGCCCAGCGACCAGCGATCCGGCCGTCAACAGAATCAGAATAGATTGTCGTTTGAACATCGAACCCCTCAGCACGACATGCAATCCCGGCGGGCCTTGTCCCAAGAGATGCAGTGCGGAGCATCTACGGCCGTACGGAGTCGGTCAAAGGTCGTCGGCGGCACCCGCGGGAGGCCAGCGTCGTTCCATGCCAGCGGGACTCTTGAACATTCGGATTGGCTTGTCTGATGGATTTGTTCCGTTCCGAGAACCATTCGCGTTACGCTGCATCAACGGATTCACCGCAGAGGCGTGCTTTCTCACTCTTCCCAAAGTCGTGATCGAACTGCCCGCTTGAGCTGAACATCCGTGCTCGCCGGGCCCCCGAGACAGACGAAAATATTCGGAGGTCCGGCGAGACCCTACCGGGACACGGCGCGAACCCCGTGCGATCGCGCATTCGTCCAGACGCTCGAATCCGACCTCACCTTCACAAAAACAAGCGTGTTTCCCGCTACTTGCGCTGGCTTTCCCGCCGGTCGGGCTCGCTCCGCCGCACCCCTCGGCCGAGCCGCGAGGGCCTCGCGAGAGTCGCCCGCTTCCCCTATGAGCCGAATTTCCGGGTAGATCCGTCCTGTTCTGCGAGCCCGACCCCAACCCTCGCAGCGCTGCCCGGAACCCACTCCCATCGGAAGACGCTGCCAAGGAGACCCGGCGATGATCGAATTCACCCGCAGCAACATGTCGATCCTTCTCCCGATGGTCGCTGTCATCCTGATGACTGCACCGCCCAGTAGCGCCGCTCGGGTGACATTCGCCTTCGAAGGGGAGGTCGACAGCATTGCAACGCAGACCCTGATCGACGAGTTCGACACTCGCGGGGTTCAGGTGGGGACTCCCGTTCGCGGCACCTACACATTCGAATCGACGGCGGCGCCGTCGGGGCCCGCCGGTCAGGTTCGGTACGCCGACGCGATCGTGGGCTTCGAGATTTCGATCGCAGACTGGACGGCATCGCTTCACCCGACGCCCTCGTACCGGTACATCGATGTCTGGTCGAACCTGGATCTCTATCGCGTCGGAGCGACGGCCAGTGAGACACCGGAACTCTTCACGCCGGGAAGCGGCTCGCCGAATCTGACCCTCCTGATGTTCGAGGTCGGGGGCGATCCCATCCAGAGCGACGCACTCCCGATCGTTCCTCCGGATCTCGCCGACTACCCAGCGGGTGGCCAGGGCGTGCTGAGCGGGGACGGATCGCTGAGCTTCCTCATTCATTCGCTGCGCCCGGTGGTCGACGGGGAGTCGCTCGAGCGGGTCAGTCGTGGCATCGCACCGAGCCAGGCCGTGGCCGACAGTATCGAGCCGCATCTCTCGACGGCTGGCGACCAGCTCGTCTTTCGCAGTCGCGCAGCCAATCTCGTAGCCGGTGACCACAACGGTAAGGACGACATCTTCCTGCGCGATGTGTCGAGCGGCGTGATCACGCTCGTGAGCCGCAACCCCGAAGGAGAGGCCGGAAACGGAACCAGTTTCGCAGGGAAGATCTCGAGCGACGGAACGGTAGTGGCCTTCACGAGTCACGCGTCGGATCTGGTCCCCGGCGACATCAACGTCGCATCGGATGTATTCGTGTACGACGTTGCCGGCGACTCCCTCAGTCGGGTGAGCATCGACTCGCTCGGCAACCAGGGCATCGGCTCGAGTCGCGATCCCACGCTCGATACGGATGGCTCCACGATCGCGTTCAGCTCGGCGGCCGAGAATCTCGTCCTCGGCGACGGCAACGGTGTCCGGGACGTATTCGTCTTCGATCGCCCAACGGGGGTCACGATTCGGATGAGCGAGAGTTCCTTGGGAACCCAGGCAAACGGCACGAGCGAGCGACCCACTCTATCGGGCGACGGTCGATACGTGCTTTTCGACAGCTACGCCGACAATCTCGTGGTCGCCGATACCAACTTCGTAAACGATGTATTCGTGCGCGACCGCGACGTCGACCAGGACGGGATCTTTGACGAGCCCGGGGCCGTCGCGACGATTCGCGTCAGCGTGAGCAGCGCGGGAACGCAGGCGGAGACCCTGGACAGCTATGCGGCGGACCTCTCTCCCGACGGTCGCTTCGTCTTGATGCACAGCGAAGCCGAGGGGCTGGTCCCCGGCTTCACCCCCGAGATCGGCCAGCTCTTCGTACACGATCGCGACGCCGACGGGAACGGCACCTTCGACGAACCGGGCGGCATCTCGACGCGACTGCTCTCCGGGTCCTTCAATGGATCTCCGAACAACGGCGACGTCGAGGGCTCGCAGCTCTCCGACGACGGCCGCTTCGTGATCTTCAGCAGCGATAGCGACACGCTGGCCCCGAACGACACACCGGAATTCCGTGATGTCTTCCTGATCGATCGCGACACGGATCAGGACGGCCTCTTCGACGAAGTCGGTCAGACCTCGATCGACGTTCTCAGTCTCGCGCCCGGTGGCGCCGCCGGAGACGAAGACAGTGGCGGCTTCACCGGTGGCGTAACGATATCGGGCGACGCCAGTCGACTCGCGTTCGAGAGTCGCTCCACGAACCTCGTGTCAGATGACGACAACGGCCAGTCGGACATCTTCCTCAACGAGAACGGCCTGAACGCCCTCGTCAGTACGAGCCCGTTTGGTCAGAATCCGGACGACAACTGCGAGACGCCGGTCGTGTCTGCGGACGGACGCTACGTCGCGCACGGATGTTATGCGACGAATCTGGTCCCGAACGACAACAATCTTTCGAAGGATATCTTCCGTTTCGATCGGATCACGCGCACTCACGAAATCGCGAGCACAGCCACGAACGGCGTCTTGGCGAATCAGGAGAGCGAGGCACCCTCGATCTCGGACGATGGCCAGAAGCTCGTCTTCGTGAGCTTCGCGACGAATCTGGTCCCCGGCGATGCCAATGGTCAGCGAGACATCTTCCTGCGCGACTACGCCCTGGGAACCACCACGCGGATCAGCATCTCAGCGAGCGGTGTCGAAGCCAACGACATGAGTCTCAACCCGAGCATCTCGGCCAATGGCGAGTACGTGGCCTTCACGAGCTACGCAAGCAATCTCATCTCTGGCGATAGCAACAACTACCGCGATGTCTTCGTCCGGGAGCTCGGTTCCGGCCAGGTCGAGCGGTTGAGTCTCGCCTCGAGCGGGACCCAGGGCAATGGCGAGAGCGGCAGCCCTCGAGAGAACGCGGACGGACGTTTCATCTCCGAGGACGGCCGGTTCGTCGCCTTCGAGAGTTCAGCCACCAACCTAGTCATCGGCGACGGCAACAACTATGAGGACATCTTCCTACGAGACCGTCAGGGTTCGTCGACGATTCGTGTGAGCGTATCCTCGACCGGCATCGAGGCGAACGGGCGGAGTACGAGCCCCTCGATCTCGAAGGATGGCCGCTTCGTGGCTTTTACGAGCCTCGCGAACAACCTGGCCGCCGGCGACAGCAACACGCGATGGGACGTCTATGTTCGAGACACGCTGACTGGGACGACAGAGCTCATCAGCGTGACCCCGGGCGGTGTCGCCGGGAACTCGGCGAGCGGCGGATCCCTCGGTGGCGTGTCCATCTCTGCAGACGGCAATCTGGTTGCCTTTCGAAGTCTGGCCAGCAACCTGGTCATCGGAGACGGGAACGGATACGCCGACATCTTCGTGCGGGATCGAGCTACAGCCGTGACGCGTCGGCTGAGCTTCAGCAGCCAGGGAGTCGAAGCCAACAACGAGAGTCGATCTCCGTCGATGGCGGCGTTGGGCGGCCACGTCGTCTTCGAAAGCGATGCCACGACTCTGGTGGACGACGACACCAACGTCTACACGGACCTCTATCTCGCTCGAATCGACGTCGATAGCGACATGGACCTGGTGAGCAACGACGCGGACAATTGTCCGCTCATCGCGAACGCCGATCAGGTGGATCGAGACGGCGACGGGATCGGCGACGTCTGTGACAACTGCATCGACGTGCCCAACGCCTCCCAGGAAGATCATGGCGGCATCGGGTCGAACACGCCGGACGGAACGGGGACGCGCTGTCAATGTGGTGACATCCAGGACCAGACGATCGCCAACGAGGGGATCGTCAACTCCAGCGATCCGACTCATCTGCTCACGGTCTTCGTCGGATCGCTGAATTTCCCCGTGGCTCCCGAGAAGTGCAATGTCGTCGGCCCACAGGATCTCCTGGACAGCGACGGTGACGGGCTTCCGAACGATTGCGACCTGGTGGACTGGGTCGCCATGCAGCGCGCGATCGCGGGACAGGGCAGCCTCGGGGATCAGTGTGGCGAGATGGTTTCCGTGCCGCCCGGCACGACCTTCGACGAGGAGCTCAGCGCGGTCTTCCAGGAAGAGAAGTGCGCCACCTGCCACGGCTTCACGAATCCGGCGAGCGGAAAGCGGCTCGCGCACGAAGCGGACGGACGACTTGCGCCGGGCGCGGTCGTGACCCTGAACTCGACCTGCCAGGGATGTCACTTCGCGGGCAACGGCTTCAGCGACGACTGGCGAGCCGCGCCGTCCATCATGGACTGGACCGGGATGACGACGCTCGGGACCTGCAACCTGATCAAGGCCAATACGCCCTCCCCTGCTGCCATGGAGGATCATTTCAGGAACGACGTCCGAATCCTATGGGCGCTGGACCGCATCAACCTGGACGCGAACGTCTGGTTCGGGATGGCGGACCGTTGGATCCAAGGGGGCCTGCGCTGTGATTGACGGTTCGGGCGGCGAGAAGGCGCAGTCGGGAAGCCCGCACTTGCGCTGTGATTCGAGGGACACGAGTGAGCAAAGGGTCCGTGGGAAGGGCCCCGAGGAGAACGAGAGATGATCGCGAGAAACGACGGGACGAGATCGGAAGGACGGGGCACGGGACGACTTCTGCGTCGGGTGAGCGCGCTGCTGGCTGTACTCTGTGTATTCCTCGCGCCACTCGGGGCGCAGTCGGCAATCCAGATCTATCACAGCCCGAACGACGACGGCCAGCAAGGTGCCTCCGATCTTGGCGGAGGCCAGCAGACGCTACACCTCTATGTGGATGGTGGGCCCTTCCGCTCGAATTTCGACGAGTGCGGACCGGAGGGAAATGGGGACGAGGTCTGCGCCTATCTCGCCGACATCGAGGCGGTGGGCGACGTCGAATTCTCGAGCTTCGTCGGTCAGCCGGGCGTGCAATGGAGAGCCGACAGCTTCACGTTGTCCTTCGCCGGGGGCGAACCCCTCGCCGGCCATCTCGGGCCGACGAAGATCGGCGACCTGAACATCGACGCGAACGGAGAAGGCAGCGTGGATCTCGTCTGGGGGCAGGCGGTGTCGGCCAACCAGCAACTGGTCCAGCTGTCGAGCGAGCTTCTCGTGACTGTCCCCGAGCCGACGACCGGCCTGGGTCTCGCAATCGGTACCGTCGCCCTCATCCTGATCTCACGGAGGAAGACGCAGGCGATCTCGGCTCCCGCCGGGTATTGAGGGTCGGGACACGGCGATCCTCGCAGTGGGTCTGTGCGACGCCCGACGCGCTTCCCGGATCGCTCGGCTGTCTGCTACGGATCGGAGACGTTGCGATCCACGGGCTTCGACGCCGATGGCGGCGGGGCGCCAGATTCACCTCTTCCCGCGTGATGGGCTGGCCGTTGCTCCGAGTCGGATGATTGGCCGTCCCCGGAAACATATCCGCGCGAGTCGCGAGACTCCGGAGACACGACGCCGGGTGCACGGCTCGGTCCGCTGACTTACTCGCCCGAATCCCCTCCGGGCCCCCTGATGACGTCGAGCACACGCTCCCACCCGATCGCTAGATCGCCGGTTGCGCTCGCCTTGTCAGGATCGATCGCTTCGGACATCGCGACCTCCCTGTGCAGACTGCGATAGAGCATCTCATCTTGCCGCGACCCGGTCCCGGCGAATCGCGCCAAAAACAAAACCACCGTGCAATAGGCGACGATTCCAGCCAGGTAATACATTGGGTCGAGTGCTCCACTACACAGAGGCTCAGCCGGGGAAGATCGCCACTCCTCCGAAAGAAGAAGCGTGATCGTCTGGCATCACCGGCAAAGGTCTCGAAGCTCGGTACAGAAGAGAAGCAAAGCAAGAGAAACAGCGGCTGCTAGAACGGAGAAACGCGAACGTTGCGCGGTTTCGCTGAGCCGATTGCTCCCGAACCACGCCCATGAATTGCTTGTCACCGAGCCTAATGTCGGCAGATTTCGCCGATACTTCGTATTCTGAGATGCAGTGCCAAAAGCAGGAGCCAGCAGTCGCGACTAGAATCGGTCCGATGGGACGAACAAGGCTGATGCAAAACGTGTCAGGGCAGCATCAAGTGCAGTGGTTTTAAGCCCTCAGCAGGATTCGATCTCGGACGCCTCGAGCCGCCGGCGGAACTCCCGGGTTATAGCAGAATAGCTCCCCGTGATCAGCGCGAGATCGCAGCCGATGCGCAAACCCGCGGACGCCCGCGGGAATCGCATCCACGACCGACGTGACCGTCCGCCCATCGACTGTCGAGGGGAGGATCCACCGCGTCATTCGGGTCGGGTGGGATCTCCATCACCTCGGCCTAGATGCCGGGCGCCCTGTCGACAAACATCCAGTCGCCATCGAAGAGCGACCCGTTGGGTCCGGCCCGCTCCCGGAGACTTCAGGATTTCTCCCACATCCTGTCGAATAGCTGGCGGGAACTATCGAAGCGGTGAACCCCCATCCTGGCCCGCATGTCGGACGCGCCGATCGGACCTAGGGACAAGTCGCCCGCCCCTGCTCCGCTGCGTACTTGTATTGGCCCACTCGCCACGATTGACCACCGATCAGATCGGAGACCCAGTAGTCACCCGTACTGCCATCACCGAACTGAATGTTGACATACGCGCCCTCCGGTTCCTGCGTCACATTCCAGCTTCCATCGGCTGCGGAAGTATGCGCCCCTCCCGCCCAGGCGCTGCCGCCCTGAACCGAAAAGCTGCCTTCGCTCGATGTGTAGACGGCTCCGCCGGGACAGAAATGGACGAAGCCCGATGCGCCGCTATTCGAGAGAATCGATGTCTGGATCCAGAAGACGCGGATGCCATCGACCCCCAAGTGCGGGCGATTCGACCGCCGCACCGTTGATCGTGTAGTTTGCGCGCGCCTCCGGAGCGGAGCATGCCACCAGCACGCAAGCGATCGCCAAGACAAGCCCGATCGAGGCCGTCCGAAGACTTCCGATGCGCATGGTCATCGTCCTCCTATATTTTTTGGGGAGGCGATTCATCCGACGGACAGACTGCAACGCGCGTGCCGCCCAGCTCGAAGCACTCCGGGACGAAAATCGAAGGGCCCCGCCCTGACGACATGCGGTCGGGACGGCTTTCAAACCAAATCACCACGGTGACGACTTACGCTCCCGGGCGCGACCCGCCTGACTCGAATGACGGCTGCGCTAGAAGCGGTATTGAATCCCGGCGCCGAATGACAGGTAGTCATAGTCGCTCAGGTCTCCACCCGGCAGCACGTAATCCAGGTGGGTGCGCACGACGACACTCTTCGTGAGAACCATCTCTGCACCTCCGCCGAACCGACCCGCGACCTCTCTATTCGACTCCTCGAGGAGATTGTCAGCCACGCCTAGGCCCTTCATCTCGACTTCGATCAAGCCGACCCCCGCGTGGAGATAGGGCTGGAACCACCCGAGCGGTAGGATCGCCCTTGCCCCGACCGTCAGCGCCCAGGTCTCGATTTCGGCAACCTTTCCGTCGGAATCCGTATCGAATTTCGACTCGGGAAGCATCTCGAATTCCGTTTCGATCGCGAGATAGGGGTTCAGCCGGTAGCCCACATAGGTGTCGAATCCGAGCGCAACGTCGACCTCCACGTTTCGATTGGAGCCGAGGAATTCGAGCCGCTTCGAAATCTTGTCGTCCAACTGCCGGTAGCTGGTCCCCAGGATGCCCGCGCCAACGTAGAAACCGCTCCGCTCCAATTCATCGGAGTCCTGCGCATGAGCCAGATTCGCGACCAGGAAACTCGTCGCGAGAATCGTTAGCCACCTCACGGTGAGAACTCGGGGTTCCTTCATCAATTCGTCCCTTCAAGGATTTCTTCGGTCGTGCGCGGGGATCTCAGTGTGAAACCACGATCCCTTTCCACTACGGCCAAACAGGATAGTTCTACCCTCTGGGGCGTCAAGCAGCCGACACCCCCGACAGGCCCCTGCCCGCGACATCCATCGAGTCCCCCCGACCCTTCGCGACACCGAAGGGAACCGTCGCGTTCGCCCGGGTTCTGGATTCCGCTTCTCTCACTTCTCCACCCCGTCTCGGGGATGTCATGGATTCGCATCGTGCTCCTGTGAATGAAGACTACACGAAGATCCCAGCCTCACATTCGAGTCGCGGAACGATCCGTCGTTAGGCCGATAGGACTCGAGGAGGAGCTGATCCGCATCTGTCGACGTCCAGCCGTCCATCGACTCAAACGCGCCTTCCGGTCGAGCAGCTGCCCGCTCTCTCCTCCCTCTTCCAACCTGGACTGAGCCACGGTGCCCGCCACCGCTCGATTTCTAGCTCATTGCGCGTGCGTACGTGCCAAGGTCGAAATAGTCGCGCCAGCTGGCGATCTTTCCCTCTCGGATCGTGAAGACCCCGGTACAAGGCAGATCGACGGTCTTGTCGCCCGCCTCGGTTCGATCGATCCGCTCCGCGATTACGACGTCGCCGGTCTCCGCCAGGTTCAGGATCTCCCAGTCGGTTCTCGTCCAACCGCCGGCGAACCCGCGAATGAATTCCTCGACCTGATCGCGACCCTGCACGGGTCCGGCTGGCATATTGTGATAGATCCCATCCTCGGTGAAATAATCCGCGAGTTCCGACGGATCCAGCCGAGACCACGCCTTGCAGAAGTTCTCGATCAATTCCGTATTCCTAGACATCTCCGGTCTCCTCGTTTTCGTGTGGGCATGCATGGCGAATGCCGTGTCGCATGCCCAATGTCAATGTGGCTCACCCTGTGCGAGTAGAGAAGCATATTCGGTCAGAGCCTTGCTTCCAGATTGATCGAAGTCGGCGCTCGACAAGCCTCCTCCCGCCGGTAGTCTTCGGAGTTCCGGTCGATCGCTCGGGACGGCGAAGGCCCCAGATGGATGGTACGTGCGGATCCGGTACGCGTCGCTCCAGCTCGCACTCTTCTTCCTATTCTGGTCGACGGGAAGCCTCGCTCTCGAGCCTCCGCATATCCGGGCGATTCGCGTCGACGTGGGCCCCGTGATCGACGGGGTGCTGGATGATGAGATCTGGCAGTCTGCCGAGGTCATCGATGATTTCACCCAGGTCGAACCGCGTCTCGGCGCCCCGCCGAGCGAGCGAACCGAGGTCCGGATCCTGATCGACCGCGAGACCCTCTACTTCGGGGTGAGCTGCTTCGACCGCCGAGCAGACGAGATCGTCGCCCGAAGGATGCAGCGAGACGACTTCTTCTTTCTGGAAGACAGCATCAGCTTCACCATCGATACTTTCCACGATCATCGAAACGGGTTTCTCTTCCAGACGGGGCCTCACGGCGGCCGACGCGACGGGAGTTTCGAGAACAGGAACTTCGAGTCCAATTGGGACGGGATCTGGAGCGCCAAGGCGCGCATCACGTCGGAAGGCTGGTTCGCCGAGATCGCGATCCCGTTCAAGACCCTGCCCTTCCGGCCCGGCGGCGACAGCTGGGGTCTCAATATCTCACGCATCATGAGGCGCGACGGCGAAGCGACTCGCTGGGCCGATCCCAGCCTCGAACACATCCTGACCGACATGGCCCAGGCCGGCATCCTCGACGGGATGGCCTCGGCCCAGGACGGCATCGGCATCGGTCTCGACGTCGTACCCTCCGGCACCGCCCGGCGAGTCGACGACAACGACGAGGATCGCCACTACACCAAGCTCAAGCCCGGCCTCGACGCGTTCTATCGAATTCTGCCCTCCGTGACCGGATCCCTTACGGTCAACAGCGATTTCGGGGAGGCGGGGGTCGACGATCGGAAGGTCAATTTCGATCGCTTCGGTCTCTTCTTTCCGGAGAAACGGGATTTCTTCCTACAGGACTCCGGGATCTTCAACTTTGCCGACCTCAGGCAGGAGAACGGCCTGCCCTATTTCTCGCGAAAGATCGGTCTCTCCGAGGCGGGCAAGGCCCAGAATCTGCCCGTCGGCGCCAAGGTCGCGGGGCGAATCGGACGCTTCAACATCGGCCTGATGGACATCCTGCAGGAAGGCAGGGGGGAAATCGACGACACGAACCTCTTCGTCGGACGCGTCTCGTTGAACCTCTTCGAGGAGTCCACGGTCGGCGCCATCCTCACGAGCGGCGACCCACAGAGCAACGAGGACAACACCCTCGTCGGATTCGACTTCAACTACAAGAACAGCACATTTAGAGGCAATCGCCTCCTCTCCGGCAGCCTTTGGACCCAGCAAGGCTTTGCCTCGCAAAGCGATTCCAAGCGGACCGCCTATGGCCTCTCACTCCAGTATCCGAACGACAAGATCAGATGGGAGATGTCATTTCGGGAGTTCGGGGAAGATTTTGATCCGGCGCTGGGTTTCGTGAATCGACCGGGCATTCGACAATACAAGGGCGTCTGGCAGTATCGCTGGCGACCGCCCGGGGACATCAACACCCTCGACGCGCGGATTTCCAGTGTCGTGACGACGGACACGTCGAATCGCGTGGAATCCGCGGTGGTCGGCTTTCGCCCCTTGGTGCTGGCGACAGAGATCGGTGACGGGATCGAATTGCGCGTGGCTCACTTCCACGACGTGGTCGAGGTGCCCTTTGCGATCGACAGCGTCTTCATTCCGGAAGGCACCTACGACTACGACGAGGGCATGGTCTTCCTCCGAACGAGTTACAATCGGCCGGTTCGCGTGCGCCTCGACTTCGGAGGCGGCAGCTTCAGGGATGGACATAACTTCCGCGCCGCGCCCAGCATCGAATGGCGCCCCTCGAATCACCTCTTGTTGTCCTTCACCTATCGATTCGATCAGTTCTGGATCCCTGGGCAGAAGATGCTTGCTGGCGGCAGTCTCGGAGCGATCGAGGATCGCAACTTCCGTACTCATCTGACCCAGATGAAGTTGGATATCGCCTTCACGCCCGACCTCACGTGGAACACCACCGTTCAGTGGGACAATCTCAGCGAGACGATGGGACTCAACAGCCGACTCCGATGGATCATCCGCGGGGGCTCCGATTTCTTCATCGTCTTCAACCAGGGCTTCACAACCGAGAACGGGGATGTCAAAGTCGGACGCACCGAACCCCTGATCAAGCTCAACTGGACTTTCCGATTCTAAGCCGTGCGATGACGGCCCCTCACTCCTCGATTTCGCCCTGGGGCGGCAACGTCCCGAAGCGTCCATCATTCGCCGACGCCTTGATGAAGTCCCGGTTCAGGTCCGATATGAATCGCACTGGAATCTCCTTCGGGCAGGCCGCCATGCACTCGTAGTGATTGGTGCAGGCCCCGAAACCCTCGCGATCCATTGCCTCGACGAGCTTGATCGTCCGCCGGACGCGCTCGGGCTGACCCTGGGGCACTGACGAGAGGTGCGCGGCCTTGGCCGCAACGAAGAGCATCGCCGACGCGTTTGGGCAGGCTGCCACACAGGCGCCACAACCGATGCACTCCGCCGCCTGGAAGGCGTTGTCAGCATCGTCCTTGGAGATCGGGATCGAGTTGGCGTCTGGAGCGGAACCGGTCTTGACCGAGACGTAGCCCCCGGCCTGAATGATCCGGTCGAATGCCCGACGATCAACGACCAGATCGCGAATGACCGGAAAGGCGCTGGCGCGCCAGGGCTCGATGGTGATCGTCTGGCCGTCTTTGAAATGACGCATGTGGAGTTGGCAGGCCGTGGTCGCCCGCTCGGGGCCGTGGGGGATGCCGTCGATCACGAGCGAGCACATTCCGCAGATACCCTCGCGACAGTCGTGATCGAATGCGACCGGTTCGCCCCCGCTGACGATCAGGTCCTCGTTCAGGACATCGAGCATCTCGAGGAAGGACATGTCGGCGCTGATATCCTGGACCCGATATTCAGTCATGCAACCGGGTTCAGATTCCTTCGGCTGACGCCAAACGACAAGTGTGAAGTTCACTTGTAGCTCCTCGTCGTGAGCGCGACGTTCTCGAAGTCGAGTCGCTCGCGATGTTCGGTGGGCTTCTTCCCGATACCCTGGTATTCCCAGGCAGAAACGTGGGTAAAGCCATCGTCGTTGCGCTTCGCCTCCCCCTCGGTCGACTGATGTTCCTCTCGGAAGTGGGCACCGCAGGACTCTTCACGCTCGAGTGCGTCGTAACAGAGCACTTCGGCAAACTCGAGGAAATCGGCGACGCGGCCGGCTCGCTCGAGCGAGACGTTGAACTCCTCGTTGACTCCGGCGACCCGCGCGTCCTTCCAGAATTCTTCGCGGAGCGACTGAATCTCACCGATCGCCTGACGCAGTCCGCTCTCATTACGCGACATGCCGCAATGCTCCCACATGATGTTGCCGAGCTGACGATGGAAGGAGTCCGTGGAGCGGCTGCCATCGACTGCCAAGAGCCGATCGATCCCCTCGCGAACCGATCGTTCGGCGTCCTCGAACGCTGGATGGGTCGTATTGACCGATGGAAGATCGGCGGTAGCGAGGTAGTGGCCAAGCGTCGCCGGAAGGATGAAATAGCCATCCGCAAGGCCCTGCATGAGTGCGCTCGCTCCGAGCCGATTGGCCCCGTGATCCGAAAAGTTTGCCTCGCCGATCACGTGCAACCCAGGCACGGTACTCATCAAGTTGTAGTCGACCCAGAGTCCCCCCATTGTGTAATGCGAGGCCGGATAGATCCGCATCGGCACCGCATAGGGATTCTCGCCCGTGATCTTCTCGTACATGGCGAACAGATTTCCATAGCGCGCCCGGATCGTGTCTTCACCGAGTCTCTCGATCGAATCGGCGAAGTCGAGATAGACGCCTCGGCCGAGTGCACCGACGCCCCGGCCGTCGTCGCAGGCTTCCTTGGCGGCACGAGAGGAGATATCGCGCGGGGAGAGGTTTCCGAAGGACGGATATTTCCGCTCCAGGTAGTAGTCGCGCTGGTCCTCGGGAATATCCCCAGGCTCGCGCTGGTCGTCTCGCTGGCGAGACACCCAGATGCGGCCATCATTGCGGAGCGACTCGCTCATGAGCGTCAGCTTCGATTGGTGCTCGCCCGAGGCGGGAATACAAGTCGGATGGATCTGCGTGTAACACGGGTTCGCGAAGAGGGCGCCCTTCTTGTACGCACGGTAGGTCGCGGTGACGTTGCAACCGATCGCGTTGGTCGAGAGATAGAAGATATTGCCGTAGCCCCCGGTCGCGAGAACCACTGTATCCGCGGCCCAGCGCGCGATGCGGCCGGATACGAGATGACGTGTCACGATTCCGCGCGCCTGTCCGTCGACCAGAACGACATCCAGCATCTCCGCACGCGTATGCATTTTCACGCGGCCGGCTTGAATCTGTCGGGACAGAGCACTGTAGGCTCCGAGCAGGAGCTGCTGGCCCGTTTGCCCACGGGCGTAGAAAGTTCGCGAGACCTGAGCGCCGCCAAACGAACGGTTGTCGAGCAGCCCACCGTATTCCCGCGCGAAAGGCACGCCCTGGGCAACGCACTGATCGATGATGTTGTTGCTGACCTCGGCCAGGCGATGGACGTTCGCCTCCCGGGAACGAAAATCACCTCCCTTGATCGTGTCGTAGAAGAGGCGAAATACGCTGTCACCGTCGTTCTGATAGTTCTTGGCGGCATTGATGCCACCCTGGGCCGCGATGCTATGTGCTCGTCTCGGACTGTCTTGAAAACAGAAGCAATCGACCTCGTATCCGAGCTCGGCAAGAGAGGCCGAAGCCGACGCACCCGCAAGTCCCGAACCGACGACGATCACGCGGAATTTCCTGCGATTGGCAGGGCTCACCAACTTCATTTCGAAGGTGTGTCGTTCCCATTTCTCGTCGAGGGGACCGTCCGGAATCCTTGCGTCGAGCATGGGAGCGTTCCTCAACCGGGTCCCCTCGGCGGGGAGTGGACCGGTTTAGACAGTGATCAAGCCCAACCAGACTGAGATCGGAATCGAGGCGTTGCCCGCGACGATCAGTCCGACGACGACCCAGCCCGCGGTGCGGATCGTCCCGTCGTAGGTTTCGTGGAAGAGTCCGAAGGTCTGAAACAGACTGCGAACACCATGGAAGAGGTGAAAGCCGAGGACGACCATCGCGACGATGTAGGAAACAGCGACGGCGGGGACCTCGAAGCTTCGTACGACCATGCCGTAGACATCGTGAAGGCCGTTCGCGTCTACGAGTCGGGAGTGCTCCGGCTGAACGCTGCCCAGTGTGAAATGGAGAAGGTGATAGACGACAAAGGCGAGGACGAGCAGACCTGTCAGCGCGATGTAGCGCGACAGGATCGTCGTCTCCTGATTCTGACGCGAGTGGCTGTACTGGATCGGACGCGATCGATGATTGGCCCACGCGAGCCGGAGCGCGAGCGTGGTGTGAATCAGGAAGACGCCGATGAGGCCGCCGCGGGCCAGCCAGAGGAGCGGATGACCCTGAAGCCAATGCGCGTAGCCGTTCATGACTTCCCGACCCTGGAAGATCGTGAGATTCCCGAGCATGTGGACCAGCAGGAAGCCGATCAGGGCGAGTCCGCTACCCGCCAGCACGAGCTTCTGACCGATCGAGGTGTTCAGTAGTCCGGCCAAGCGATTCACGCGCTACTCCCAGGGCCCCCACAGTCGCGACCTTGGAGGACTCTTCGCTGACCTGTTCAGGAATATCTGCAAGAACGACGCAGCTCGGCTCCAAGCGTACGCAATTCGATCGAAATGGGGAGACACGGGCGATGGGATTCTTCGGGCGCGGTCTCGTGACAACCCCCCGGCCTTCGACCCGACGCCGAGGATGCCGCCCCACGGCTCAGTCTGGATCCCGACCCGCGATGCAACCTGGGCTCGAGAGATCCGCAGGCAATCCACCTCGGGAGATGCTCGGGAGGGGATCCATCGCGGCGCGACTCGCCTTCTCCTCCCGTGGGCCTAGAGCGCGCCTCCCCCGTATCTGGATCGCCCGCTACCGCCAATTGCGCATTCCGAACCGACATTAGGGCGCCTCGCGGGTATATCCAGGCGAAAAAGCTCATTCGTCTGGACACTATTGGCGCTTCCCCACCACTCCACCTCGCACCCACTGAAGGCCCATTTGTGGCGCCCTTCGAATTTCGAGTGTTATGAGGAGTCCAAATGCGCCGCCCCACAATGATGCCTGCGCGCAACGCGCTCATTTCGTTCTGCCTCTTGCTGATCCTGGGCGCCGGTTTCATCTCCAGCCAGGCTTTCGCGACCGTGATCGTCAGTGGTAGCGAACCGGCGGATGCGGCCGTCTTCTACACCCCGCTCTTCATGCCAACGGGCCAATTCGACGAACGCGGATTGAGCGGGTTCGAGTTCTTCATCTCGGGATCGACCGATCCTTTCGCCGGGAACGACCAGTACCTGATTCAGGGCGAAGACACGAACCCGACCCAGGCGATCGGCAATCAGGTCGGCGACATCACCAACATGAATGGAGTGCCCTTCGATTTCTCGATTCAGCACAACCTCGTGGGCGGCCGCAACTTCACTTTCTCGGTGACCAACACCGTGACCTTCGATACAAGCGTGCTCTGTTGGGGTCTGAATTGCGCCGCGGGTTCGAATTCCGCCGCTCTCATCGATGGCGTCGCGCCCATCGCCGACTACAACGGGATCCAGATCCAGGTTCGGGCCCAGGACGTGGTGGGCGCCACTGCGACGGTGCAGATCACTGACCTCATCGGACTCGACCTCACCGGCGCACCGCTCTTCAACGAAACGGTCTCCCTCGCCTCATCGGGAACCATCCTCGCCTTCGATTTCGGTCGGCGAGGGCAATGGATCATGGGCGACAACGGAGAACTCGTGACCCAGGAATGGAACCTCACGGGTACCGTCACGCTCAATCGTCCGGACATGGCACTCGTGGATCGCAACAAGGTTCGTCTCGCCGTCGACCTCGTTCGCAACCCCGGTCTTCCTCTGGTTCCGGAGCCGGGAACCGCGCTCCTTCTGGGCCTCGGACTCACTGGGCTCTCGAGGTTTCGGCGACCGACCACCACCGCTTAGGTCGAGGGCGGAGATCGATCCCTCTGATCGCGCCCGCTCGGGACCGCAGATCCACAGTCGGATCGACGTCCCGGAAGGCGTCCATCCAAGCCATCCAGGGGGAGTCCCGTCCGCGCGTCGGACGGGCATCCTCTACCTCCGGAGCCGTTCAGCGATGAGCGGGGTGGGCACGCCCGCCTCCTCGACGGAATTCTGCATCAGCGCCTGTCGCGGGATGATCATCGTGACGACGATGCGTCGGTAGAGCGGGTGACGACTCAGCCGGCAGGCCCGGGGACTCGCGATGGGACCCTCGGCTCGACCCGCGATCAGCGCACCCGCCGAGCTTGGCGCAGCCCCAGAACGTCGCGAAACGTCGCTCGAGGCGCGACCGCCTTCTTCCGCGACCCTCATTGGATCGGTAGGCTTCCCACCGGACCCGGCCCCTCCCCGCCGAGCCCGCCACGGCGAGGAAACCGAATGACACTCGAACTCTACGCGATGACCTGCGGCTGGTTGAATCTGCCCCTCGCAGCGCTGATCGAGGGGGGATCCAACGCCACGATCCGGATTCCCGTGCCCTGCTATCTGATCGTTCATCCGTCGGGTACCGCGCTCTTCGACAGTGGTCTCGGAACCATCTGCCAGTCGGAGGCGGCCGAGTACATGGGCGACTTCGCTGCCCTGATGCAGGTCGAGTTCGAACCGGGGGAGGAGATCACGCGACGGCTCGAAACCCTGGAGCGAGAGAGCACGAGCATCGATTTTCTCATCAATTCCCATCTACACTTCGATCATGCTGGTGGGAACGTTCAGGTTCCCGAGGCAAGATTGATCGTCCAGAGACGCGAGTGGGAGGCCGCTCACGAGCCCGACCAGATCGCCGCTGTCGGGTACAAACCCGTGGACTATGACCTCGGCCACGACCTGCTCCAGATCGACGGTGAGCACGATGTCTTCGGCGATGGCTCCGTTGTCTGTATTCCGACCTACGGACACACGCCGGGGCATCAATCGCTGCGCGTGGCGCTCCCAGGCGGTGAGGTCGTGCTCACCGGAGACGCTTGCTACCTGCGCGAGACCCTCGAAGAGCTGCGCCTGCCACCGGGAGCGGCGAGTGATCCAGGCGCGATGCGCGAATCCCTCACGCGCCTGCGATCTCTTCAGGAAAGGGGCGCAAGGATCTTCTATGGTCACGATCCCACGTTCTGGCAGACCGTGCCTCAAGCGCCGGCGAAAATCGTATGAACTCCGCCAGGTCGATGTCTTTCGTGGATGCGGACGGACACGTACTCGAGCACCCCAGCGAGATGCTCGAGTACGCGCCGCGCGGCTACCGTGACCGAATCTGGCATATCGAGACCGACGCCGATGGCACGGAGTGGTGCGTCTTCGATGATCGTCGCATCCGAGCGAATGGAATGTCGATGGCGGGCGTTGCCGGAATGGGAGAACAGGCTCGGGAACGCGCGCGCCGAGGCGAACTCAAGTACACCGAAGTGAGGCCCGCCGCCTACTCCGCCCTACCCCGCGTAGCCGATATGGAGAGGGATGGGATCGAGAGATCCGTGCTCTACCCCACGCTCTTGTTGGGCATCGCGGGTCTTCGCGATGCGGAGTTCGCTGCGATCCAATGTCGGGTCTACAACGACTGGCTTTCCGATCACGTAAGCGATTGCGCGGCGAGGCTATTCGGAGTGGCGATCGTTCCCCAACAGGACATTGAGCTTGCGGCCCGGGAGATTCGAAGGGTGAGTCGACTACCCGGGATCGTGGGGATCATGCTTCGGCCCAATCCCAGCCTCGATTGGAAGCCGATGAACGACTCCGCCTATGACCCACTCTGGCGGGCGGCATCGGAAGCGAACCTGCCGATCGGATTTCATCCCTATCAGGCCGGTGACCTGCCCGGCGCCTGTCTCGGGCTCCGCCTCAACGAGGCGGGACCCATCACGGACGCACCCGATACCGACGATGCCCTGCTCGCCATCAACGTCGACAATATCTTCTATACCCAGGCGATTTCGAACCCCCTCGACATGATGAACACGATCGCCTTCACGGTCGCGGGCGGGGTCTGTGAGCGCTTTCCCGACCTCAAGCTCGTCTTCCTCGAGGCGAACGGGGGCTGGATCGTGTCGTGGCTCGAGAGACTCGATCACCAGCACGCGATCTTTCCCTGGGACAGCCCAACCCTCGTCATGAAGCCCTCGGAGTATTTTCGCCGCCAATGCTGGATCAGCTTCGATCCGGACGAAGCGCTGCTTGCCTTCTCCGCCAATTCCCCGCTCTGCGGAGCGGACCGGATCGTGTGGGCCTCCGACTATCCCCACGCCGACGCGATCTTTCCCGGTGTAACGAAGGAGCTCTCGACCGCAATCGCCAGCCTGCGGCCGGAGCAGCAGGCGGATATCGCGGGTCGCAGTGCGCTCGCCCTCTACGGGCTCGACTAACGAATCGTGATGCCGAGCCCAAGCACGATTGGACCCTCAGTCGGCCGACGCTCCCGCAACCACACCCTCGTCATGCAACCTCCCGATCTCACTCTCCCCAAGACCGAGCACGTCCGCGAGAATCTCTTCGGGGTGCTCGCCGATCCGCGGCGCCCGCGCGACGGGTTGTCGGAGATGGGAATCGAACATGAGGGGAGAACTCGGGGTGAGCACCGACCCGATCCCCGGGTGGTCGAGCATTTCGAACATCGGGTTCTGAGTGGAGCAATCTGGATCCTTCTCGACGACTTCGCGAATCGTTCGATACTCGGCCCAGCACACCCGCTGCGCATCGAAGATCTCGCGTACCTCACCCATCATGCGAGTGTGGAACCAGGGTGCGAGGATCTCGGCGATTTCACGTCTCAGTCGAAAGCGGTTGCCCGCGTCGGAGAGATCCAGACTCATGCGCCTTCCGAGTTCATCGAAGGACGGGCCCAACTCTGTGGCGCCACACAGGTTTTTCCACTGCGCCGGAGTCAGCGCGACGACCATCAGCCGCTTGCCCTCGAGCGTCTCGAAGTCGCGACCAAACGCACCGTAGAGATAGTTGCCGTCCTTCGGCCGATCGGAATCGTTGATCATGACCTCGGCAATCTTCCCGAGGTTGCCTAGCATGGCCATCGCGACGTCCGCCAGAGCGAGCTTGACCAATTGGCCCTCGCCCGTGCGCGTGCGATGTCGCTCTGCCGCGAGCAGCCCGACCGCCGCCGGCTTGCCGGTGATGCAATCCCATGCCGGCAGCAGGTGGTTGACCAGTCGTGGATCGTCCTTGGGTCCGGTGACCGCGGGAAAGCCGACCGACGGGTTGATGGTGTAGTCGACCGCACTGCTGCCATCGCGGCGACCGCAGATATTCACCATGACAAGGTCGGAGCACTTCTCCTTCAGGCGCTCGTACCCGAGCCAGCAGCGTGCGGACGTCGACCGAGGAAATGCGGAGAGGTTCCAGAAGTGGGTCCGACAATCGGCGCGCAACGAACACGTGGCCGAAGCGAGCCGAGCGATCGACTGCCGTCGCGAAAACGGCCGTCGCCCTTCCGACTCGACCGTTGCGAGGGTCTGGTCGACCGATCGTAAACCGTGTGGGCTCGTCGGATGGCCGCGATCCGTCGAAGCCGACTGGCCAGGTTCATCATGAAGCGCGCGCGCAGGGCCTCGTGATCAGCCTCGCCCTCGCAACCTGAAAAATGTGCTCCTTCTCGATCTGCATCCGGCTGAGGGCTACTTAACAGTGGGTGTCGGGAATTCGGAGTGGGATTCCAATCCGCTGAATGCTTCCGGATGCCTGTATCATGGCGGGATCAGCGTATCGAAGAGGATCGAAATGGCAGAGCAAATCTCGAAAGCAGAACTCGAACAACTTGCGCGCAAGCACCTTTGGCCATGCTTCTCGCCTCTCAGCGAAACGGACACCTACCCGCTCATCGTGAGCGGAGACGGCTGCTACGTCTTCGACGACGATGGCAAGCGATACCTCGACGGGCTGGCGGGACTCTTCCTGACGAACGTCGGACACGGGCGCACGGAACTCGCTGACGCGGCGTTCGAGCAGGCGAACAAGCTCCACTTCTTTCCGCTCTGGACCTTCGTGCATCCCACGGCGATCCAGCTCGCGGCAAAGCTGGCATCGATGGCTCCGGGCGATCTCAACCGTGTGTTCTTCGGGAGTGGCGGTGGCGATGCGGTGGAGACCGCCTGGAAGCTCATCAAGCAGTACTTTCGGGTGAAGGGCCAGCCGGATCGCTACAAGGTCATCGCGCGGAATATCGCCTACCATGGGACGACGCTCGGTGCGCTGGCCATCACCGGTGTGCCCGAGATCCGCGATCCCTACAAGCCCTTGGCTCCCGGCGCCTTCCACGCCCGCAATACGCACGCCTACCTTCAAAAAGAGCAAGGAGAGGACCTGGCCGAAGCCTGCGCCAAGGACATCGAGCGGATCATCCTGCAGGAAGGACCGGAAACGGTCGCGGCGGTCTTCCTCGAACCGGTCCAGAACGCGGGCGGCTGCCTGGTCCCGCCGACCGGCTATTTTCAGCGCGTCAGAGAGATCTGTGACCGGCACGGGATTCTGCTGGTATCCGACGAGACCATTTGCGCGTTCGGTCGACTCGGGCACATGTTCGGCTGCGACAAGTACGACTACCAGCCGGACATCATCACCTGTGCAAAGGGCCTGACATCGGGATACGCGCCCCTCGGAGCCACGATCGTGAGCGAGAGGCTCGCCGCGCCGTTCGTGGATTCCGACGAAACCTTCATGCACGGGATCACCTACGGCGGCCATCCCATCGGCTGCGCGGTCGCGCTGGCGAACATCGAACTCATGGAACGCGAAGATCTGCCGGGCCGCGTGCTTCGGTACGAGAGCGAGTTTCGGAGCGAACTCGAATCGCTCTACGATCTGAAATTCGTCGGTGACATCCGAGGCGCCGGCTATTTCTACGGCATCGAACTCGTCAAGGATTCCGCGACGGGGGAACGATTCTCGGACGCGGAATGCAAGCAGCTGCTCGGCGACATCCTGTCACCCCGAACCTTCGAGCTGGGTCTGATCTGCCGAACCGAAGACAAGGCCGAGCCCGTGATTCAGCTCGCACCTCCTCTCATAGCGGGTCCCGAGGAGTTTCGCTTGATCGCGCGAACGCTCAGGCAAGCCATCACCGAGGCGCAGGAGATCATGGGCTAGACCGCGTTGCGCAGAGAACGCTCTCCTCGCGACCTCTACTTTCCGACCGCGGTACTCCGCGGCTCCGGATCGACGCTCGTTCGCCACGCCTCCGCGCGTTCGTGGTCGAAGAGGCGCCAGCCCAGATAGTGGTGAAAGTCCTTGATCGGACGGTCGAGCTCGACCAACTGTCCGCCGCTACCCACTCGGGCGCTCATGCCACCCTGGATCCGCTCGCAGAGAACCCGATCCTCCTCCACGATCAAGTCATTGTTCTTCATCTCGGCCGCCGCAGGACCGTCTTGATGTCTCGAAAATCGTCCGCCCTCGCAGAGGATCGTCCGGTCGGCGCTCTGGGGAAGCACTGCGAGCCAGGCCCAGCCGTCGGCGTTGGCGAAGAAGACGATATTGGGCGGAATGGAAAAAACCAGATAGTGCGCACGCTCGAAGTCGCCGAGTGAGGGCGGATCGTCCCCGCGCTTCGGTGTCGCGTGCGTCTGTCGGCTGGCGGTCACCGTCCAGTCGGGAGACCCCTCGATATTGAACGCGTTCCTCGTCGGAGCGATGGGGTCGAGCGACTGGGGATGGGACTGGAACAGATGATACCAGTCCATCCCGTTCTCCAGGATGAGCTTCCAGTTCGCATTCCAGGATTTTTCTTTCGTAGGAGGCGCACATTCGAAGCGATCGTATTGAAAGGGATCGACATAGCGATCGAGTCCTGCGAGGCGAGGCGCGAGAGCCTCGGCGTCGGCATCGAAATTGATGAACACGATGTCCTTCCAGGTCTCCAATCGAATCGCGACGAGGCCGTGGGATGCCTTGTCGATCACGGCAGAACCCGCATGGGGGATGCCGGTGAGCCGACCGACGCTGTCGTAGCTCCAGGCGTGATATGGGCATTGCACGGAACTGGCGTTGCCGTAGCCAACGCCGTAGAGCACGGTGCCCCTGTGCCGGCACACGTTCGAGAAACAGCGAAGCACTCCGTCGTCGCCCCGTATGACGACCACCGGTTCGCCCGCCACCGAAAGCGCGCGATAGTCGCCTGAATCGGGAAGCTCGTCTGCGCCGCAGACCCCGATCCAATCCCGTCGGAAGACTCGCTCCATCTCAAGATCAAAGACATCGGAATCGGAATAGGCTCCGAGCGGCAACGCGCGTGACTGATCCGACAGAGGATCTGTTTCCCGCTCGTAGTCGCTCAAGACCGACATCGTGCCGCCTCCAAGAGATGAGCAAGGTTTCCGGCCCCGATCTCACCGCCACCTTTGATCGTCTCCAATTTGGTCAACACGCGAACCCCAGGTTGAACCGATCGAGCAGCGCAAGCCACGGCCCTCGTCGCCCGCCATTGCGATCTGCCCGTGCAAGCTCGCTTCGGGTCATCGTCACGCCCAACCAACGCAAGGGCTCCGGTGGCCAGGCCATCGACGGCTTTCTGACGAGCTGCATCTCCACGAGATCCGTCGGCTCGTATCCCAGGAGTTCGAGTCCGATTCGAGCGCCGACACGCGATGCGCTGACGCCGTGCCCCGTATACCCGATCGACCAGGCGACGCGTCCACCGAAGGCCGTCCCCGGTGTGAGGCAGAAGCGCGTCGTGGAGGCGATGATGCCACCCCATCGGTGTGAGAATCGAATGCCTTCGAGCTGGGGAAAGGTGTCGAAGAAATCTCGCGAGAGCCTTTCGAAGCGGTCCGGCGGATCGGCCACCGACGCGTCGGTCCGACTCCCGTAGTAGTAACAGACGGAGGGGCCGCCGCCCCAGGTGATCCGATTATCCTGGGTCTGGCGGTAGTAGTGAAACATGTTCACGTTCTGAGTCAGCCCCTGCCGGCGCTTCCAGCCGATGGATTCTCGCTGCGCTTCGGTCAGCGGCTCGGTCGCCACCGCATAGTCCCAGACCGGAATCACCGCACGCCGCGCTTTCGCAACGGGATTGCGGAATGCGTTGGTTCCGAGCAGAACCCGGTCGCAGCGAACCGTTCCCTTCGGGCACTCGACCTTCATTCCGTCGCCTTCGATCCTCATGCTCAAAAGCGGAGTTCCCTCGAAAACGCGGACTCCCAGCGAGAGGATCGCTCTCTTCAATCCCCAACACAGGGCCGTCGGATCCACCAGACCATTTCGGCCGCGCCGGTCCCACAGGCCGCCGCAATAGGTCGGCGAGTGGATCTCCTCCTGCATCGCCTCCCGGTCGAACCAGACGAAATCCTGGCCCTTTTCCCGTTGCGCATCGACCCACTCGTCCATGCCCTCGTTCTGTTCGGGATAGACCGTGACCGAGAGCTCTCCAGTCTCCTCGAACCCGGCGTCGATGTCGTAACGAACCAGGGAGTCGAGAATCTGTTGCAGGTTCTCGTTTCCCAGATCGACGAGTCGGTCGATTTCACCCGGAAAGTGAAACGTGGCATTGGTCTCTCCGTGGGCGATCGAGTTGGAAAAGAACCCGCCGTTGCGCCCCGAGGCGCCGTCGCCGACGTCGGTCGCCTCGATCAAGATGATGTCGAGATCCGGGCATTTCTCTTTTCCCTGCAGGGCCGCCCACAAGCCGGTGTAGCCCCCACCCACGATCAAGAGTTCACAGCGTTCGTCGGTCAACAGATCGGGCCGACGCTCCGGTCGTTCGGGACGATCGAGCCAGAGGCTTTCGAACTTCGAGTCCGCGAGCGCTTTTAAATGGGGTTCCAGGGGGGCCTCCTACCGGATTCCGGATCGAATCCAGACTCGTATGATCCTCGAAGACTCCACGAATGCCAACATTCCCACAGGATCCGGTGTTCGCGGATGGTGTTAAGTCGCCCTCGCGGGTGCAGCTCATCAATGGTTGAAGCGAGAGGCAGGGAAGTTCCATACCTTCAGGCGCGGGAGCAACGGCCCCCTCGGACGGCGAGGCGCTCACCGATCAGCATCAACCCGCAGCCCCTGGTTCGACTGTCGATCGGGCTCGCGTGGATATCGGAAGTCATCGGGAATCATCATGAAGTCACATGCGCGAGTCGTCATCGTAGGCGGTGGAATGATGGGCGTCGGCCTGCTCTACCACCTCGCCGAGGAGGGCTGGACGGACTGTGTTCTGATCGAAAAGGGTGAACTGACTTCGGGTTCCACCTGGCATGCCGCGGGCCAATGTCCGAGTTTCATCGGCGACTACACGATGGCGATGATCCACCATCACAGCAACACGCTCTATCCCAGACTCGAAGAGTTGACGGGGCAGTACACGAGCTGGCACGGCTGCGGTGGGATACGTCTGGCCACGACGAAGGCCGAGCTCGAGTGGTTCAAGCATGTCGCCGACATCGCCAAGCATATCGGATACCGGATGGATATCATCGGACCCGACGAAATTCGGCGAATCAACCCCTTTGTCGACACGACCGGGGTCATCGCCGGAGCCTGGACCCTCGACGATGGCCATGTGGACCCCGCCGGCACCTGCAACGCGATGGCCAAGGGCGCGACGAACATGGGCGCGACGATCCTCCGGAGGAACCGCGTCCTCGATATCAATCTGCTGGACAATGGTGAATGGGAGGTCGTGACGGAGAACGGCACGATCACCTGTGAGCACGTCGTCAACGCGGCAGGTTGCTATGCAAGGCGGGTCTCGCAGATGGTCGGGAGCGACGTTCCGATCTGGAACACCGAGCATCAATATTTCATCACCGAGCCCATCGAGGAGTTCATTTCCCGCGACGAAGAAATCCCGGTGATGCGCGATCCCTCCGCGTCGTCCTATTATCGTCAGGAACAGACCTCTGCGCTGATCGGGATCTACGAAACCGACATCGCCATACAGGCCTGGAGCGAACGCGGCGGCCAGCCCGAATGGTCATCGGAAAGTGAACTCTTCGAGGGTGACTTCGATCGGGTCTACAATCAGTTCGAACGCGTGCTCGAGCGCATGCCAATCTGGGCCGACGCAGGCATCAAGTCGGTCGTAAATGGCGCCATCCCTCACACGCCCGACGACAATCCGCTCGTCGGCCCGGCGGGCGGTCTGCGCAACTTCTGGCTCTGCTGCGGCGCATCCATCGGGATTGCTCAGGGTGCGGGCTGCGGAAAGTTTCTCGCGCAATGGATGATTCACGGTGCTGCCGATGTCAACATGACCAGCCTCGATCCCAGGCGTTTTGGGGCCTATGCCGACGACGACTACATCGCTGCGAAGGCCTTCGACGCGTACATCCAGATGTACGCGCTGCATATCCCCGGCGAAGAGAGAGAGGCGGGGCGTCCACAGCGAATGTCGCCTATCTACGAAAAGCTGGTCGCCAAGGGCTGTGTTCACACCGAGGCCTTCGGCTGGGAGCGCCCAAAGTGGTTCTCTCCCGACGGACGAAAAGAAGAGCTTTCCTATTGCCGCAATAACGTCTTCGAAGTCGTCGCGGAGGAATGTCGAGCGGTGCACGAACGCGTGGGGGTCCTCGAACTCTCGAGCTTCGCAAAATTCGACGTGACTGGGCGAGACGCCGAGTCGTTCTTGAACCGAGTCTTCGCGAACCGCATGGCCACCAGAAACGGCGGGATCAAGCTCGCACACCTGCTGAACGACGCTGGCCGTATCCAGACCGAAGCCACCATCACGCGAATCTCGGATGAACGTTTCTACATTCTCACGGGAGCCGCCTGGGAGGTGAAGGACTTCGATGCCCTGGTCTATTCGGTTCGAGCGGGGGAAGAAGTCTCGATCGAGAACGTTACTGATCTTTGGGGCAATTTGATCGTCGCGGGACCGCGCGCACGGGACCTGCTTTCCAAGATCACGGACGCCGACCTCTGCAACGATTCATTTCCCTGGCTCACCGCACAGGAGATCGAGATCGCGCGGGTGCCCTGCCGTGCGCTGCGCGTCAACTATGTCGGCGAATTGGGCTGGGAGCTCCATCACCCGATGAAACAGATGCCGGAACTCTACGACGCAATCTGGGAAGCGGGTCGGGAACTCGGTCTTGCCGATTTTGGCGCGTACGCCGTCAACAGCATGCGGATCGAGAAGGCCTATCGCGGCATCGGCGCAGAGATGACGAACGAGATCACGCCCGTCGAGGCCGGTCTGCATCGGTTCGTCAACACCAAGAAGGGAGACTTCGTCGGTCGTGACGCCCTCGACCGCATCGAGCGCGAAGGAATCACACAGCGGCTCGTCTACCTCGAGGTCGACGCCTCGAACGCCGATTGTCTAGGTGGCGAGCCGATCTACTTCGACGGCGAAGTTGTGGGCGTGACAACGTCCGGCGGATTCGGACACCGTACGCAGAAGAGCCTTGCCTTTGGCTACGTCGCGCCCCGGTTCGGGGAAGTCGGGACGAAGATCGACATCGAGATTCTCGGAGAGCGACGCGGCGCGACCGTGCTTGGCCAGGACCCGGCCTTCGATCCGAAGAATGAACGCCTGCGAGCCTAGCGGCGCGGGTAGGCGTGCATTCAGGACTTGATCCCGAGCAGACTCTTGAGTTCCCCCAGCTGCCGCCGGCTGACGGGAGCCCGCTCGCCTCCGTTGAGCTCGGCTGTCGTTCCCCCGTCGCCGCTGTGAATCGCACGAATCGCGCCGATTCGAATCAGTTCGGATCGATGAACCCGCACGAATTCAAACGATTTGAGACTCTCTTCGAGTGCGTTCAGGCTCTCCGCAAGCAGGAATTCTTCGCCACCGTGCTGAAATGACGTGTACCCCTTCGAAGACGTCAGCCGATCGATCTCAGATGGATCGAAGACCCGAAACGAGTCGCCCTTCCTTGCCGTGATGCGAAAACTCACCGCTTCGTCCTGGGACGCTCTGAGACGCTCGTAGAGCACCCCAAGATCTTCGTCCCTATTCGCGCGCGTATTGCCATGTGCCCGCACGAGCGCCTTCTCGAGTCGATCCTGGCGGATCGGCTTCAGGAGATAGTCGATCGCCGCTACTTCGAACGCCTCGAGGGCGTGCTCATCATGGGCGGTCGTAAAGATGATCGCGATCTCTTTCGGAGTGGCGCGCGCGACCTCGAGGCCTCCGACACCAGGCATGTGAATATCGAGAAGTACGACGTTCGGGTCGAAGATCCGGATCTGTTCGAAAGCTCTTCGGCCGTTCTCTGCCTCGGCGACCGACTCCACAGCGGGCACTTTCTCGAGCATTCGGAGCAAGCGGCTGCGCGCCAGGGGCTCATCATCTACGACGAGGATTCTCATGTCGCGGCCACAGCCTCTCGCGAAGCCGGAATCGTCAGCTCGACCCGATAGCGGCCGGTACTCGGTTCCGTCGCCGCAAGTTCGGCCTTCCCTCCGTAAAGCAGTTCGAGTCGCGCCCTGAGGTCGACCATCGCGGTACCAGTCCCCATGTGAGTGGAAGCACCGGGGCCGGATCCGTCGTTCTCGACGGTTAGAAGCAGCGAATCATCTCGCATTTCGGCCTGGATGCGGAGCACCCCTCCCTCTTCCCTCGTGGCGATACCATGTAGAACCGCGTTCTCGGCGATGGGCTGGAGGCAGAGCGGGGGGATCTCGAAATCCCGCACTTCTGGCGAGATCTTCACGTAGACAGTCAGATTGTCGCCGTAGCGAAGGCGTTCGAGCGACAGATAGTTCTCCACCGCTTCGATTTCCGAGGCCAGGGACACCATGCGTTCCCGCGCGCTATGGATCGCGTATCGCATCAGATCGCTCAGCGCTTCGATCGCCTGCTCGGCGCGATTTGCGTCCACCGCGATGAGTTCTGCGATGACGTTCAGACTGTTGAAGAGAAAGTGCGGATGTGTCCGCGCCTGGAGAGCATCGAGCCGTGCCTGCAGGGCGTCGCGCTTGGCCAATTCCTCTCGCAGTCGGCCTTCCTGCACTCGCAGCTCCATGCCGTCGATCATGAAGGTAACGGCCTGCAAGAAAAGTCCGATCATGAATCCCAGTCCGTATACCAGGGCTCGATTCTCGCTTAATGGGTCGGTACCGCCGACCAACCACAGGAGTGCCATCGCGATCTCGGCCCCCGCCACGACTCCGATCAGGGTTGCAGACGCGTAGACTCCGATCAGAGCGACCCCAGAGCTGCGCCTCGCTGATCGATACTCATCCGACACGAACGCATTCGCGAGGCCGACCATCAGGAACATACAGAGGTAGAAGACGCTCAGCTTGCAGAAGATCACGGCGACATCGATCACTGTGGGATCGAGTTCTACGAGCGAGCCCACGAAGGCAGTCGTGAGAATGGCGGGGATGAGGACCACCAGTCCTCGCTGCTTCCACGCCTCATCCGGAATCGCGTAGAGCCGTCCGGACAACGAGCGGTTGACGTGCGCTTGGGCCCCGGTTGGCGGGCGAGTCGTCTCCACGGTGATCGGGCTCCGTGTGATCGCGCGGCCCCTCACGCCTGGGCGGAAGGGAGCGCGAGTCGTCGATGCGATGCCCCCAGTCTAAGCGAGGTCACGACGTTCAGAAACCGGCGAAGAGTGAGGTCCGATTCTGGGAATGCGGGGAGAGTCGTCGCCGATGAGCGGCCGCGAGAGCTCACGCGTTGGGCTGTACAGCCCTCCTGCTGCGAGTTTTTCTTCGGCACGCCATCAGTGACGTCAACGCCAACGTGCCACAACCCAAACCCGAAATTATGGAGGGGTCCGGGACGGTAATGACGAGGTTCGGTTGCACGCGCGTGTGACTGCCGCTCGCGTTGCTCGCAGTCAGACTGACCGTATAGGTCCCGGGCGTCATGTATTGGTAGGTCGGGTGCTGGGCCGCCGAAGTCCCTGTGTCTCCAAAATTCCAGGACCATCCGGTCGGAACCTGGCTCGAGAGATCCGTGAAGTCGACGCTCAGGGGCACAGGACCCGACACGACCGAAGCGCTGAAATCGGAAGTGGGCGTTCCCGCGGCGGGCGGGCCAGCGGCTGCCGTGTTGTGCTCACCCGCGGCTCGCTCACCCGACCGCAATGCTCCGGGAACGGTGGCTGCCGCCGAGTTGTGGGTCGCTTCGCCGGCAAAATAGAGGGTGCTCCCGACCGGCTGCGCCAGGATCTCGCGCATGCTGGTTCCCCCCGGATACGAACCCACGGTCGGGTACGAATAGCTCCCGAGGACGTAGGGCTCGCTCGTCCAGTCCTGGATCACGGCAGACACGAAGGCCGGCGTTGCCGCGTTGCCGAACGCTTCATCTAGATCACTCAGCGCCTGATTGATGCGGGCGGTATCGTCCGCGAGTGCGGTCATGGTCTCTGCATTGATGCCCATGATGAAGCACGTCAGCACGTGGTCCAATGCGCCGGACTGATACTTCTTGGGGGCCCAGCACTCTGCGGTGGGACCTTCCGTGACCACATCCATCATCTTGTTTTCCCAGAACTGGCTCGAGAACCGCAGACTCATCTTCATCCCCTTGCCCATACCGAGGGTGTTGATGGCGTTCTGTTTCAGAGCGGGAAGGTCCGGCACGAAGTCGATCAGTCCAGCCTGGAGAACGCCGAGTGACACGCTGACGATGATCGCCTCGGCGTAGTGGTAGACGCCATTGGCGTCGATGGCGACCGGCTTGATTCCGCTCGTATCCACCACCGTCACAGGGCTGTTCAGGACGACCTTGGTCAGGATCGAGTTGAAGTAGAGGGCATCGAGTGCATCCAGGTAGCCGGTCGGGGCGAGACCGTAGACGTTCCCCGACATGTCCCACGGCTGGCGCGCGAGGCTGCGCAAACCGAGCCGCTCGACAGTGGTCCCATACTCTCCGGCCGGAGTGAGGGCTTCGTACAGGTGATAGGCACGGTGCGTCGAGTCGATGCCGAGCACGTTATCCATATGGTCGGCCACCGTCACGTCGGTGGGGTCATTGGCGTGGTCGCCGCCTTCTATTTCGTAGTAGAAGTCCCAATAGTCGCTGATATCGCCGTCGTTCGCGCAGTCGCCCGTGACCACCCAGCAGGTATTTCCCCCATCCATCGAAAGCAACGTGTCCTGGGAATTGTTCTCTCGGAAGATCTGGACATGAGCACCGTTGCCGTAGAGCGCCTCGACGTCATTGAAGACGAAGTTGTTCTGGAAACCGTAGAGTTCCTCCGCGCCGTGCTCGATCCCCATGTCGCCGAGGGTGTCAGAATAGACGCGACCCCCGTGCCGATCGCTCGCCTCGACGATCAACACGTCGAAGCCGAGATTGGTGAGTTCGTAGGCGGCGTACAACCCGGCCGCACCCGCCCCGACGATCACGACGTCGTGATCGGTAGAGGGCTCGACTGCGAGTGAAGCCGCGGGGGCAATGACCAGCGCAAGCAACAGCGCGATCGAAAACACGCTCTCCGCGCTACGGAGGGCACCACTACGCGGCAAGGCGCGGAGGGTTGGAGTATCCATGGCAGGCCACCTGTTGGAGATCTCTCGATGGCACGGCATGTGGCCCGAGCGCTTCTCCCGCTTAGAAGGGAGCCCATCGTACTCGAACGGCCCAGATCCGTTGCACGAAACTCCACGAGCGGTCGATTCGGCGTGCCGAGCGGTTGCCGGGACTCCGTGGGCGGCGCCGAGGTCGGCCTCAGCAGCATGGAACTTGGCAAATGAGCGACTCCAGGATGGCTGGGCTCCGTGCGTTCGTGCTCCGATTGGAGCATCGACTTCCCGGTGCACGATCAGTCGATACACTCTGGCCAGTCTGAACGAGGTGACAGCATTCGAAAACTGGTGGCACTGCTGCTTTACGGCGTCGCCATGCTTGCATCCGTATGGGTCCTTCGATTCGGGTTGGGTGCGCGCCAACCTTCGAGTGAAGTGGAAACACGGATGCCGCCCCTCGTTTCCCTGCATGAGTTCTGGTCGAACTCGAAGGAGGAGTGGAATTTTCGGATCTCCCCCGATGGCAATCATCTGGCCTGGCTGGGCGACTACAAGGAAGAGTCCGCGATCCTCTTTAAACAGCTCGATGGCAATGAGGTGAGTGCGATTCGACTGGCGCGCCCTCTCGAGGAATTCTGGTGGGCGGAAGACAGCCGGCACATCCTCTTTTCCTGGGACGCATTCGGGGATGAGAACTTTCACCTGTTGTTGGCCGACACCGAGAATCCCGAGGCTCCGCACGTCGATCTGACCCCACATCCGGGCGTCCTCGTTCTGTTTCATCAGCAATTCGCGTCGGACCCGACCCATCTACTGATTCGGCACAATCGACGCAATCGGGCGCTATTCGACCTCTACCGCCTCAATATTGAAACGCGGGAAGAAACTCTGGTCGCGCAGAACCCCGGGAATGTGCTGGATTGGATCACGAGTCCCACGGGTGAGGTGCTCGCCCGCAGCCGGCAGGTCACTGACGGGGGATGGCAGGTCGAAGTGTACGACCCGGATTCGGGCCTCTGGACGGTCGCATTCAGCGGCGAGGACGACGATGAATTCAGAATCATTGGATATCCGCTGGACACGAGCGATGCCCGAGCCGTGTCCGGAAGGGGACGCGACCGAACGAGTCTGGTTCAGATCGATCTCGAGACCGGTCGAGAGGAAATCCTATTCGAGCACTCGGAAGTCGACGTCGAAGATGCGTGGGCTCGGGAGGCGACCAACGAGCTGATCGCCGCGGATGTGTGCCCCGGCTATTGGAAGGTGAACTATTTCGATCCCGAGCTCGAGGAGCTGGCGAATCGCTTCCGCGGCGAGAATCAACGGTACGTCGATCTTTATGATTGGAGTCGAGACGAGAGATTCTGGATCATCTCGACAGAAAGTGATACCGAGGATCTCGCGTGGTATCTGTACGACAAGGACACGCAGCAGGAACGCCTCCTGTTTCGTTCCGAACTCGCGAGTCATCGGGCCCGCATGGCTCCGATGCAACCGATCGAGTTCACCGCTCAGGATGGAGTCCTGATTCGGGGCTATCTCACGATCCCGGTCGGGTCCGCGGGCACGAATCTTCCCATGGTCGTCACCGTCCATGACGGCCCCTGGGATCGCTCCTATTGGAGCTTCGATCGAGAAACCCAATTCCTGGCCAACCGAGGCTACGCCGTACTCGACGTGAATTTCCGCGGCTCCGGTGGCTACGGAAAACGCTTCATGCAGTTGGGGATCGGCAAGTTCGCGACCACGATGCATAGCGACATTCTCGACGCTGTCAGCTGGGGGATCGCGGAGGGGGTGGCCGATCCCGATCGGGTGGCCATCTATGGCTGGGGTTATGGCGGCTTCGAGTCGCTGGTCGCCGCGTCCTCGACGCCAAATGTCTTTGCCGCGGCGATCGATGCAGCAGGAACCACGGATTGGGAGAAAACGCTTGAATCCCTTCCGCCCTACATGCAGGCGCGCAAGCTGATGCTGCAGACCTACATCGGTGATCCCTCGACCGTCGAGGGACTGGAATCGCTGCGCGAGGCGTCGCCGATCCATCAGATCGACCGAATCGTTCGGCCGCTCCTCGTCGCTCAAGGTGGGAACGATGCATGGGGCATACAGGATCAGGTCGAAGAGATGGTGGCGCGTCTGCGAGAACTCGACGCTCCAGTCGAGTACCTGTATTTCGAGAATGAGGGCCGTTCGATCCAAAACTGGGAGAATCAGCTTCGATTCTATCGGGCCGTCGAGAGCTTCCTGGCCAAACATCTCGGCGGCCGCATCAGCCCCATCACAGCAGACGAAATGTGGATCGGCCTGCAGTAGGGCTCACACCGAATGAGAGACCTCTCGGACTGCCGATCACTGAGGTGTGACCCGGTCGCCGCTCGCAACATCCGGGTCACCGATTGGCGAAGCCGATAGACGGTTCGCCTCCGCCCGAAAGGGACAGCGAATCGCGGCGAGCTACTTCTTCGAGTCTTTCAGAATCTCGCGTGCGGCGTTGTGACCGGGCACGCCGCTGACGCCTCCCCCTGGATGGCATCCCGCGCCGCAGAGATACAACCCTTCGATTTGAGCTCGATAGCGAGCGTTTCCGGGTATCGGGCGCATGTGAAAGAACTGGTTGAGGATCATCTCCCCGTGGTTCGGATTGCCTTCGGGAAGGCCATAGATGCTCTCGAGATCCGGCACGGATAGCACGTGACGCTGCTCGATGAGCTCACGAAGATTCGGCGCATATTCCGCCAGCGTATTCACGACGATGTCCGCAAAGACTTCCTTCTGCGTTTCCCAATCTCCATCCGCGAGTTCGTAGGGAGCGTATTTTGCGGTGATGGACATGAGGTGTTGCCCAGCGGGTGCGGCACTCGGGTCCAGGACCGACGGGATCAGGACGTCGAGGAACGGGGAGTCCGAGAAGCGACCGTATTTGCTGTGATCGTACGCTCTCTCGATGTAGTCGAGCGACGGTGCGATCTGGATCGGAGCGCCGAGCTGTACTGGGGCAACGCCGTCGGCACCCGCTCCCGCAAGAGACGTGAACTGCGGCAACCCGCTCAGTGCGAGATGGATGCGCAGGCCCGACCCCTTGAACTTGATATTCGCCACGTGCTGCAAGATCTTCTTGCCGAGGGTACGCGGATCGAGCAGTCGATTGAAGGTCGTGCGGGGATCGGCATTCGAGACGATCGTGTTCGCAGTCAACTCTACGCCGCTCTCGAGTTTGACGCCGATCGCACGGCCATCCTCGACGGTGATACTCGCGACGGGCGCGTCGGTACGAATCTCCGCTCCGAACCCCGTTGCAGCGCTTGCGATCGCGTCGCAGAGTGCGCCCATGCCACCCTTGATGACGCCTGCAGAACGAAACAGACCATTGCCGCTGAGGCCCCAGGAAAGCAACATGGTGTAGGCAGTCCCCGACTCCTGAGGACCGAACGACACGCCCATGGAACTGTTCGCGCCGATCGCCCCCTTCACCGCTGGGGATTCGAAGTACTCGTTCAGGATATCGGCTGCGGGCATCGGTAGAACCCGCAACAGCTCTGGAATCCGCTTTCGACCCAGCTTCCGCCCAGGCCCTAGCAATCCGACTGCGCCACGCAGATCGCCGAAAGTCACCTCGGGAAGAGCCATCGGCGTCACGTGCCCCAACGCTGCCACCAGGCCCGCCAGGGCCTGCATGAGTTCGACGAACTTCGGGTAGGATTCCGCGTCGGCCTTCGAGAAGCGTGCGATCTCCTGAATGGTCTTCGCCGTGTCCCGGTAGATCGTGAGATGAGAACCGTCGGGCTGCGGGCTGAATGCGACTACTTCCGAATCGATTCTCTCGACATGGGAATCCAACTTGAGATCCCGTCGAACGTCCGCTGAGAGATAGCCACTTCCGTCGGCCACACTCGACACTCTGAAGCCCGAAAAGATCTCTTCCGTCGTGGCGGCGCCGCCGACGAGCCCACGTCGCTCCAGAACGAGAACGCGACGGCCAGCCTTTGCGAGATATCCCGCCGTGACCAATCCGTTGTGTCCTGCTCCGATGATGATCGCGTCGTAACTATTCAATGCGTTCCCTCCTGGTGCGAAAGGCACGATGTCAACTGACGAGATCGTGTCGGCCCTTTCCCGACAGATCGGGAATCAGACGACAAGCTTTCCGCCGAGTATCTCTTTCGCGGCCAGTCTGCCGGGCATGGCCATGATGCCCCCACCCGGGTGTGCACCCGAGCCACACTGCCAGTAGTTGCGAATGGGCGTCTTGTAGTCGGCATAGCCTGCTGCGGGGCGTGAAAAAAAGAGCTGGTCGAGGGTCAGCTCACCATGAAAGATGTTTCCCTCGGTCAGGCCGATCATCTGCTCCAGATCCCAGGGTGTGAGAACCTGCTTGTGCAAGATGAGGTCTTTGATCTTCGGACAGAACTCCTGAACGGTGTCGATAACCGCGTTGCCGAAGGCCTCTCGCTGTTGATCTCGGTCTCCGTGCTGGTCCATGTCGTAGGAGCAGTACTGCACGAAGATCGACATCATGTGTTTTCCGGGTGGTGCCATCGACGGATCGTTGACCGAAGGGACGCAGATCTCCATCGCCGGCCGCTTTGAGAAGCCGCCGTATTTGGCGTCGTCGTAGGCCTGTTCCACGTAATCCGTGCTCGGGCAGATGTCGATCGCGCCGCCCATGTATCGACGATTGTCCATGCCCGTGAATTCGGGGAGTCCGTCGAGGGCAATATTCACCTTGCCCGAAGATCCGCGAAACTTGAAGTTGTCGATGGCCCTCACGAAGTCGCTGGGAAGTTCTTTCTCGTCGACCAGCTTTCGGAAGGAGACATGGGGATCACAGCCTGTCGCGACCGTCTTCGCATAGAACTCGTCCCCGTTCTCGAGGGCCACCCCCACGGCGGTGCCATTCTTGATGATGATCTGCGCCACAGGAGCGCTGACCCTGATCTCGGCACCGTATTCACGAGCAGCGCTTGCGATGGCTTCGCTGACCATGCCCGTACCCCCCTTCTGGGCTCCCCAGGCTGAGAAGGCACCGTCGAGATCACCCATGTAGTGGTGCAGGAGCACGTAGGCGGTCCCCGGAGATTTTGGCCCGAGCATCGTTCCGATGACGCCGCTCAGGCTGTGCATCGCGCGGATGATCGGGGTCTCGAAGAACTCACCCACGAAATCATCCGCGCTCATCGTCATGATCTTGGTCAGATTTTGGAACGTGTCCTGGCCGAGGCTGCCGAGGTGTCCGCCAAACTCCTTCAGCGTGCCGAGATCGCGCAGGCTGGGGCTCGCCATGTTCGGTGGCTTGTAACCGAGAATCGGTTTGATGGCGAACGCCATCTTGTACATCATATCTTCGAATTGCTCGGCTCGATCCGCATCCTTCAGGGAGAAGCGCCGAAACTCTTCTCGGGTCTTGTGGGGATCGTGGTGGGTGACCAATCGGTCGCCATTCTCCGTCGGCAGATACACATTCTCCTGCGGACAGATCTGCAGTCCGTGCCTGCCGAGTTCGAGTTCACGCGTCACCTCTGGGCGAAGAAGGCTGACGACGTACGAGCAAACCGAGTATTTGAAGCCCGGATAGATCTCCTCGGTGACCGCGGCGCCCCCGAGGATGTGCCTACGCTCCAGCAGCAACACCTTCTGCCCGGCCTTGGCGAGGTAGGCTGCGCAGGTAAGGCCGTTGTGACCGCCCCCTACAATGATTGCATCGTATGTCTCTGCCATGTTTTTCCCCTGCTGATGCGCCGTATTCGTCGATCTGGGTGTCTGGAGTCTCGCTGCGCTCGCGCCGTCGCCGATCAGGCTCTCTTCCTGGGCGGGTCGAAGAAGGGCATCTTGACGACTGTGGCGGGGATCGAAAACGCCTTCGCCTCGATCACCTCCTCGATGAAGAAGCGAGATCCGAGCGCTGCAAACCGGGGCGGGACCCGGGCGATCACGATGTATTTCTTGAGAAGCGGGGACCACATCCCACTGGTCCCCCTGCCGATGAGATTGTCTTGTGCCTCATCCGCGTAGATCGGCACCGCCTGGGTCCACGATTGTTCAGGCAGATGAAGTGGCATCGCGAATTCGCGGAAATACTTCTCGATGAAGGTCACGTCGAGTTCGATGCCGACCGTATTCCACTGGGAGGTGCCGTTCGCCTTCTCCTTGATCAGCGCGTCGCGCCCCACGAAGAATTCGCCATCGAGTTTGCACATCCACCCGAGTCCCAACTCGAACGGCGAAATCGTCTGGACCTCGAAGAGGGTCTGCTTGGAAGAGATGAATTCGGCGTCGATCGTCGGCAGTCCGGCCTCGATCCGCGTCATATCGAGGGCGACCAGGCCACAGGGACGCATCTGATAGTCCGAAGCCAGATCCATCGCCGAGTCCCAGATCTTCTCCGCGTCCTCAGCCCGCACGAAGATCTCGAATCCGAGATCACCGGTATAGCCACTCCGCGAAATGAACGAAGGCGACCCGCTCACTTCGGCGTCCACGCAGTGCCAGAACTTCAGCGCCGACAGGTCGGTGTCCGTCAGCTTCTGCAGCAGATTGCGGGAGGTCGGACCCTGAAGGGCGATCCCCACCAGTTCTTCGGAAACGTCTTCGATCGTGACATCGAAGCCGCTGGAATTATCGACGAGCCATTCGAGGCTCGGCAGCGTCGACGTGAGGCGAAGATGATTCTCGGCGATATGAAAGACCGCCCCGTCGTCGACGACCTTGCCATCGTCATCGCACCAGACCGTGTAGAAACCACGCCCTGGGCGAGACGGCGCGAGATTACGCACGACCATACGCTGCAGGAGCGCCTGTGCGCCCGGTCCGCGCACCTCGTATTTGTGCAGAGGCGACACATCGAAGAGACCGCATCCGAGGCGCACGGCGTTGTATTCGACGAGCGGGTCGAGGCCATACATGGTGGCGGCCAGAAATCCCTCCCAGTCTTCCCAGCGCTGCCCCTCATTGAGGGTCGATGTGCGTGAGTGAAAAGGAGTCAGTCGCGTCATCTCATCTCCTTGGTCGGTACGACCCGTTCGGTCGGCTTTTCAGCCGAAGAACGAATTACAAATCCGTGCCTGCTGGCGGCCAGACAGACGCTTCAAGTGGCGACGCGGGTTGCGTCTTCATAGGTGATTCCCGATTGGAGATTCTCGAGATCCGGTCGGATCGCCGCGATCGGGTCGCGACCGCCATCGAAGAACCCGAGGCGATAGGCAGCATGCGAATACCCCATGAGTCGAAGCAGATCCTCCGGAAGGGTCTGCAATACCTCGGGTGGCACGCCGAGATACTGATTCTCTTCCTGACGAAGCCAGGCGAGGGAATAATGGACAATGAGGCCGGAACGAACGGAATCGCTTCGATTCGCGCCCGCCCGTGGGCGCGGCCTCGAGGGGGGGGGGCCATTTCGTTTCGCAGAGCCGAGATCGACGAACGATCCAAGACCCGATCGATGACAACGCATCCATCGCATTCGAGGATGTCGATGATCTCGTCCTTTGGCGCGTCCGGCGACAGGTGGGTGAGCGACATGGCTAGGACTCGTCCGCCCCACTCGCCGACCCGCGGCCCCGGCCCTGTAGCTCATTGACCAATCGATGTGCCGTGCGTCGCGCCGCGCGCAACCGATCGTCCGGAAAGCCGAGAGCGTTGAGCAGGTAAGCGCCCTCGATCAGGGCGTAGATCGCATAGGCGGATTCGCGTACGCGTTCGGGAGCAACATCGGGGACGGCCTTCATCAGCAACGAAACCGTGAACTCCTCGAGCGTCACGAAGAGGCGTCGAAGGTGTTGTCGCACCTCGGCGTCCTCGTAGGAAGCGGCACTGAACTCATCCAGGATTCGGTCGTAGTCCGGGCGCGAAAAGTCAGCGCTCAAGAGGAAATCGAGAATCGCCGAAACATCGGAATTCGATCCGTGCTCGTCCTGTACCTTGCGGACCTCGGCCAGATAGCCGTCGACGATGCGTTCGACGAGCCCGCCAAGAAGCGCCGACCGGGTCCGGAAATAGTGGTGCAGCGTGGTGCGGTCGAGCCCGACCCGACCCGCAACCCGCGACAGAGTGGCCGACGCGAGCCCGTCCAAGAGCACGATCTCTTCGCAGGCATCCAGGATCTGTGTACGCCGCTCGGCTTGAAGACTCTTGCGTCCCATCGGGCCCTCCAGATTGGGATTCCAGCCTACGTGGACATACTCGTGAATTTTCCTATCGTTTGTCAACAGAGTGTGGAACAAAAATACGTGCGCTGGGCGCATCGAGCACCGGGCGCCCCCCTGCCCCGCTTCTGCCCAGCCGGAAGGTGGGACCAACGGGCCGGCGCTCAATGAAAGGAGATCAGATGGTCGAAACCTCCGAGCGGTCGCAAAAGTCGGGAGCGCACCGGGGCATCCTCCTGACGACGGCGGCGGCCTCGTCGGGCGTGGGAATCTTCGGGATCGGCTTCGGCGGCCTCTGGGCGCCGAAGGCACTCAAGTTTGCGGCCGGCAACGAAATCGCGAGCGTTTTCGAGTTCGCGATTCCCTTCGCGCCCATCTCGCTAATCGCTCTGGGTGCGTATCTGGCGGTCCGATCGCGGCTCTAGTCTAAAGGCCGGGAACCCTACCTACCGGCGACGGCGCCCCGTCATCCTGAGACTCACCGACGGCGGCGGCCCATCACGTCGCCGCCAGACGCAGTCGGCGATTGCTCCAAGCCGCCACGCGCAGACCCCAGACGGCGAATCCCGCCCAGTAGTAGATGTGATCGATGACCTGAACGTCCCCGTAGTAGTAGAGCTCGAACCAGTAGGTGCTCCACACCGTTCCCCACAAGAAGTAGATCCC
>JAPYTP010000019.1 GCA_029941885.1 Myxococcota bacterium | reverse complement strand
GTTCGGTGATGCGGTCGCCAAGATGGTGCCGCTCGGCCGGATCGGTTCGCCCGAGGACATGGCGGGGATCGCGATCTTTCTGGCTTCCCGAGCCGGCGCCTACGTGAACGCGACCGTGATCCCGGTCGATGGTGGGACGACTGGGACGAAATGAGCAGGACCCACTACCCGGAGTGTCGGGTCGAGGTCGAGGGGGGGCTGGATCGGGAACCCTTCGATTGTGAGGACGCCGAGGTCTGGATCGAGAGCGAATCGATCCTGATCTCCTATTTCGACGAGGAGGGCATGGTCGTGATGGAGGGACGCCCGGGAGACGAATCGGGGTGGACGCTCTCTGCCCGAAGTCGGCCCTGGCGAGCTTTCTTGAAGCCGATGTCCGAAGCTCCCGGCAGCTTTGCAGGTGAGATCGATGTCGAGGGCGAGATCACGACCTGGCGGATTCGTCTGGGCGAGCCCGATGAGGCATGAGTTCCACACCGTTTCGCGGAGCGGAGGTGACCGGAAGCTGCGGGGGCGATCCCGGAGACACGAGTCGACTCGGCTTGGAGAGTACAAACGATGTCCGAAGAACCTTTGATTGCCGTTTTCGTCGACTACGAGAACCTTGCACTTGGCGCGAGGGACTCGAAGTGGCGCCAGTTGAATATCGACCTGATTCTGAATCGGTTGCTCGAAAAGGGCCGGATCGTCTACAAGCGGGCCTACTGTGATTGGAGTCAGTACCGAAACGACGTGCGCGACTTTCATGCGCGCGGAATCGAGTTGATCGACATTCCGCGCTCGAAGATGAGTGGCAAGAACAGCGCTGATATCCGGATGGTCGTCGATGCACTCGACCTTTGTTATTCGAAGGATCACATCGAGATGTTTGCGCTCCTGACGGGCGACAGCGATTTTTCGCCGCTGGTATCGAAGCTCAAGGAGAACCACAAGCGGGTGATCGGATGTGGTGTCAAGAACTCGACTTCCGGTCTGTTGATGGGCAGCTGCGACGAGTTTCTCTATTACGACGACCTTGCGAAGGCGGCTGATGCGAAGGCGGACAAGCGCGCGGAGAAGAACAAGAACAAGAGCAAGCCCGCAGCAGCCAAGAAGAAGGCGTCGAAGACAAAGGCGGCATCGAAGACTTCGGGGTCCGCGAGGCCCGACGCGCCCGCGGGTTCAGAGGACGAACCCGACGCGATCGATCTCATGCTAGAGATTGTCGAGAATCTTTCGAAGGACTACGACGCGGTCTGGGGCTCGATGATCAAGCAGGCACTCCGTCGGCTTCATCCCGATTTCAATGAAACGAGCGCGGGCTACCGCAACTTCGCCGAGCTGCTCCAGGACGCCGAAAAAGAAGGCTGCGTGCGGCTTGAATACGACGAGCGTCGAGGAAACTATCGAGTCGATTTACTCGATGGAGCGTAGAGCGCAAGCCGTCCGACTCCGAAGCCCGGTTGTGCGCCGGTTGGAGAGGGCGACCAGGCCAAGCAGGCCAGCCGCGAGCATCGGGATGAGGTTCGGCTCGGGGGCTTCGATGAGATTGGTCGGATGGAGGCATCCGCTGTCGTCCGGGAAGTCGAAGAAGAGATCGTTGTCGTCGTCGAGTCCGTTGTCGCACTGGAAGATCGCCCCGCGCTCGCTCGTGTCGCCGGGCGCCGTGCAGCCGGGATCGCTCAGATCGATCAGACCGTCATTATCATCATCGAGTTCGTTGTCGCAGGCCAGACTGGCCTCGCGCTCGCTCGTGTCGGTTGGGCTCGTACAGCCGGGATCGGCGGGATAGTCGGCGAGTCCGTCCCCGTCGTCATCGAGTCCGTCGTCACAATCCGGCTGATCGATTACAGCGAGAATCTCGCTTCGATAGGCGAAGAGGTCGACGACGAGTCCCGCGTTTCCGAAGAGCGAGCTATTGGCTGGCTGGCCTACAAAAGGGCCCCGCGCGAAGAGGATCCCGACGAGTTCGGCGCTCGCACCACTCCCTGTGAACGCCGCGCCACCGGAGTCCCCGGTCACGATGTCGGCCTCGTGTTGGCCCCCCGACTGTCCCGGCAGGTCATCGAAATAGATCCAGAATGACTGCGTGCCCAAGTTCAACTGATCGAGTAGTGCAATGCGGTTTGTCCCCCAGCGAATTCTGTGACCGGGTGCCCAGAGCCAGCCATCCACTCCCATCCAGGTCGTCGCCGCTCCGCGATCCCGGCCGTTTCCGATGACCGTGATGAGCGTGTTCAGGCTCGGTGCGTTGTTCGCGATCAAGAGATCGGGCAGGGGCGGTCGCTCGCTGAGCTTGAAGGCCCGTAAGTCGGCATAACTCGAATCCGGGTTCTGGATTCGTACGCTGGATCCCGGGATCGGTTGATAGAGCACACCGCCAAAGTCGACCGCGTGCTCCCCCACGTGGCTCGCGGTGAGTACCCAGCTATTGCGTACGTACACGGCGCTTAGCTGGTTGCACGCGCCGACGTTCGCAAACCCCGGGTCCGCGGCGGGCGCGGTCGTGTTTCCGGTCCCGTCCCCCGTCGAGATCAGGGCTGCGCCGGCGGCGAGTGGCATCGCCATGACCAGGGCGCCCGCGAGGGCGAGCCCCAGGGCGCGGCGTCGCCAGCCGGCGAGCGGCGGACGCAACGGAATTCGGGATGGGGTCGGGGTCGGGGGAGGCGGCATTGTGAACAGAGGCGCTGCGAGAAGTGACTTCTCAAGATCAGCCGGGTCGGGGCAAAAGAACTAAAAGATCTAAATCGTGTATCGGAAACGCGCCTTCGATCCTACCATGAATGGCGGACTTCGATGGCCCCGCAGGTGAGGAATACGGGTCGCTATTCCGCGATTCCCAGAATCATTCGGCAATGGGACTGGAGATGCGTGCTGGCTTCCTCTATCCGCGGGGACGCTGTCTCGATCTCGGACAGGTCCCGGAGGGCTTCGAGGCTGTTGCGGGCAGCGGTCGACAGATCGGGGTGGCGCTCGACCCGCGCGTTCGCGAGCCGTTCGAGACGGCTCTCGCGACCGGGGAGATCCAGGGCACGAACGCACGCGATCAGCGATTCGAGAGCGCGGCTGTACTCGCCATGGACGGACATCGGGTGCGTGCCTCCCCGAGCGTCTCAGCGGGCGGCGCTCGAAAATCCGCCCTCGACTCAAGGCCCAGGAGCGGATGTCTTGCTTGTTGCTTCGGGGGGGAGGATGCCGCTTTCGGCGGGTGCCGGCGATGCCGCGTCGGGCGAGTCGGCCTTTTTAATCGATGCGGATCCGATTGGTTCCGCGGTCGGCGTATTGCGTGGCGACGCTTGTGCGGCGGGGGCGCTCGGCTGGTCGCGCAGGCCCTCGTAGCGTTTCCGCCAGCGGCTGGCGCTCGCGTTGGCGTCGATGCGTTTGCGTTCCGCTCGCTTCAGGTCTTTTTCCGCCTGGACGAGCGCGTTGTTCGTCTTGTCGAGTTCCCGCTCGACCTGCGCAAAGGTGATGGGATCGATGCGGCTGGCATCCTGGCTGCGGAGGCGCGCCAACTCATCTCCGAGCATCATGTTCGTGCGATTTCTCTCGTCGATTCGCTGTTCGAGTTCTTCGATCTTCCAGGTCATCGAGCCGTGGAGCGGACGATAGGAGTAGCCGAACGCGATCAGCCCGCCGGCGAGGAAGAGCGCCGCGCCAATCAACGCGCGCCTTAGCCAGGCCGGCAGCCGGTTCGATTCGTCCATTGCTTCCCTGATCGGCAAGCACGGCTGAAATCTACAGCCCGTGCAGGGTTCCTTTGCGTTGGGTCGGGGTCGATCTCTCTGCCTGCCTCGGCCGTGTTGGGCTAGGTTCGACGCGAACCCCCAGGAATCCAGCGGTTCTTTTTCACCCCAGAATATTTGGCAATGCCCGGACATGCCCCGACCCGGGATCAGGAGGATCCATGTCCCTTGCGGCGACCTACCCCTACTACCTCGCCAACGAGCCCGTGGCTCCGAATCACGATCTCGAGGTCCTCGACAAGTACAGCGGCGAGGTGGCGACGCGCGTGGCTTTGGCAGACGACGCCGCGATCGATCGAGGGATCCAGGCAGCGGTCGAAGCGACGGAGCCGATGGCGGCGATGGCCGCCTATGAACGGCAGGCCGTGCTCGACCATTGCGTCGCACGTTTTCGGGAACGCTTCGAGGAGCTTGCCGACGCACTGTGTATCGAGGCGGGCAAGCCGATCAAAGACGCGCGAGGCGAGGTCGGGAGGCTGATCGACACCTTTCGGATCGCGTCGGAAGAGTCCGTGCGGATCGCGGGCGAAGTCATGCCCCTCGACATCAGCCCGCGAGCGCGTGGGTATTCGGGAATGTGGAAACGCGTTCCAATCGGGCCCTGTTCGTTCATCTCTCCTTTTAACTTTCCTCTCAACCTGGCCGCGCACAAGGTCGCACCGGCATTGGCTGTGGGCTGTCCTTTCGTTCTGAAGCCCGCGAGCCTGACGCCGATCGGCGCGCTCGTGATCGGTGAGGTGTTGGCCGAGACGGATCTGCCGAAGGGTGCATTTTCGGTTCTGCCCTGCTCGCGCGGGGGCGCCGCCCGCTTCACCGAAGACGAGCGCCTGAAGCTGCTCTCGTTCACCGGCTCGCCGGGTGTCGGCTGGGATCTGAAAGCCAAGGCGGGGAAGAAGCCCGTCGTGCTCGAACTCGGTGGAAACGCCGCCGTGATCGTCGATGAGGACGCCGACCTCGACGACGCGATCGAGCGGATCGTGTTTGGCGCGTTCTATCAGAGCGGTCAGAGCTGCATCGGCGTTCAGCGCATCCTGGTCCATGCAGATCTCTACGATCGCTTCCGGGACGGACTCGTCGAAAAGACACGCGCGCTCCGTTCGGGAGATCCGAAAGACGAGTCGACGTTCATCGGTCCGATGATCTCCGAGAAGGAGGCGACGCGTCTCCACGCTTGGATCGAGTCTGCGGTCACGAGCGGCGCGACGCTGCTCTGTGGTGGAGGGCGAGAGGGATCGATGCTCGAGGCGACGCTTCTCGAGGGGGTGCCATCCGATCAGGAGGTGGTCTGCGAGGAAGCTTTCGGTCCTGTCGCGGTCCTGTCGAAGTTCGACGACTTCGATGCCGCGCTCGACCAGGTCAATGATTCGGTTTTCGGACTGCAGGCGGGAATCTTCACGCGAGATCTATACAAGGCACAGGCGGCCTGGGACCGGCTCGAAGTCGGAGGCGTGGTGATTGGGGACGTTCCGTCCTGGCGGGTCGATCATATGCCCTACGGCGGTGTCAAGGAGAGTGGCCTCGGACGGGAGGGTGTGAAGTTCGCGATGGAGGACATGACCGAGCTTCGAATGCTGGTGATCCGGACGCCCATGGCTTGAGCTTCGCCTAGTGGATCGCTTGCGTGCTGGCGGCTCGGCGTCTGCGTCGCCCGATTCGGATCAACCCCAGCACCAGGAAGGGCTCGATTCCGACGAGGCCACAACTGGAGCCGCCTCCACCACCGCCGGCGCCGCCGCCATTCGCCGCCGCGGAGGCTGAGCCCCCTTCCCCTTCGCCCGCCGGGGGATCGCTCGGGGAGGGAGGCGGCGAGACCGACGCCGTCAAGAGGTCGATGGTGGCCTGGACATCGATTCGGGGAACGGTTTCACCGTTGCGGCTATCCAGCACGGGAAAGCCCGAGAGCGCAATCGCGTTTTCGATCTCACCGACCGTCGAGGCGGGGTGTGCCTCCCGAATCGCAGCGATCGCCCCTGCGACATGGGGTGTGGCGATCGACGTGCCACTCGCGTATCGCGTCGTCCCGCCGAATGCGGCGGACTCGACGGATTCGCCCGGCGCGAAAACGGAAAGGAACGAGGCCGAATTCGTAAAGCTCGAGACGACATCTGCGTCCGTCGTCGAGCCGACTCCGATCACGTTCGACAGACAGCCCGGGGTCGTGACCGCGTTCGTCAGGCCGTCGTTGCCAGCGGCAGCGACGGTCGCGATTCCGGCGTCTCGTAGCAGCGCGACGGCGGCTCGCTGGGAGGCAACGGTAGAGTCGCAGACCGCTGCGCTCGTGAAGGGGTCTCCCGCGATCGACATGTTGACCGCGGCGATGTTGTAGAAGGCGGAGAGCCCGAGCACGTGCTGGAGCGCAGCGAGAATATCCGAGGAATAGGCACCGATACTGCCGTCGAACTCGCTGAAGATCTGGATGGCAATCAGGCCCGCGTTGGGGGCCACGCCGACCAACGGTCCGCCAGCGTCGCGTGCGAGCGCAACGCCGGCTACATGCGTGCCATGATCGCACTGGGCTTCGCTACAGGGGGCCGCGGAGCCGGGCCCGAACATCTGCGTGGACGCGTTCGGACATTGCCCGAGTGCCGAGAAGCAGGCCTCTTCGGCGAGTCGGCTGGCGAAGAGGGGATGCGTTCCCTCGACCCCGGTATCGAGGACTGCGATGAAGGTTCCGTCGCCGTCCGATTCCAGAGCGTGGGCGAGATCGGCACCGATGATCGGGAGGCTATCGAGAAGACTCGGGCGGTGGACGCGATCGAGTTCGATCGATGGCGTCGCACCGGATTCGATCAACGTGAGCAACGCATCGGGCCCGAGATGGGCCGCGCCATGGGAGAGCAGGGGAAAGAGTCGGACCTCGTTGTCCTCCGGCGCGCCGTGCGGACCGGCGAGGCGACTCGCGAGAGCCTCCGGTGAGCTCGCGGGATGGATTTCGAAGACGACGCGGACCCGGCCATCCTGGACCACCGTTTCGACCACGGAGGGATGGATCCGGAGCGTGCGCGTTCGCTGCGCGACCGCGATGGCCTCCTCCAGCACCCGTCGGATTTCGCGATCGGATGCCCATTCGAGGATTCTGTCGGGTGAATCGATGCCGAGCTCTTCTGCCTCATCCACATTGCGTTCGATCTGCGGGTCGCGCCGGGCCTCGACCCCGGCCTCGGCGATTTCGATCGAACCCGGTCGGCTGGTTTCCGAAGCGAATTCCGGTACCGGCGCAGTCCCGGCAGGGGAGGAATCGGCGCTCTCGTGCTGTGGTCTGGGAATCCACGGGACGCCGACACTCAACATCAAAGAGCCGAGTGTCAACGAGATCAGGCCCGTCCAGAGTATCTTGCGCATCGATGACCGATCGGACCAGTGGGCCCTTCTTCCAATTCTTCAATCGGCTTCGGCCGGCCCCAGGTTGAAGAACGTGCGATGAATCACAATAGACTTGCCTATTAGGCGGTTTCGCGGGTCGAGAGGACGGGCTTTTGCATGATCAAGTCCCCTTTGCGAGACGCCGTAGGGTTCCCTCGGAGGTGGAATGTCTTTCGAAGTCGAAGAGGTTGGAGACGAGGGCTTGGGCGAGCACCCTCGTGGTCGTCGTGGCGCTTCGGTCGACGCTGCTTCGATCGCCGGGGTTGGGTGAAGCGGCGCATCGCCTCTGGAAGCATTCACTTCTCGCGGCCTCGGCCACCCAGGAAATCGCGAGTGAGCTGCCGCCGTGGGAGACCGCCGGATTCCTGGCCGGATTGCTGCACGATCTCGGACAGCTCGTCGTGCTCGGCTTCGTGGCCGAACTGCCCGCGTGGCAGGAGGATGGCTCTGATCCGAGTGCCGAGACTGTCGACAAGATTCTCGACGCCACACATGCGCCGTTGGGCGCGATGGTGCTGGCGTCATGGGGGTTTCCCGAAGCGTTCTGCGAAGCCGTCCTCACACACCACGATTCGAGCCAAGCGACGGAGAACACGATCAGCCTCGCCGGTGCGATGGAGCTCGGCCACCGCATTGCCAATCAGATCGAAGAGGGTTGGCCCAGCGACTGTGGCGATCTGCCGGAATTCCTGATCTCGCTCGGGGCACGAGCGGGTCTCGACGTCGATCGATTGGCGGACGTCGCCGCCGAGGCGGAGGCCAATCTGGAAGCGCTGACCAAGCTCAGCTGAGCGCCTTCGCGGCGTGCGCCACATGGTCACCCATGAAGCTCGCAATGAAGAAGTAGCTGTGGTCGTAGCCCTCCTGCATACGCAGGCTGAGAGCCTGACCCGATTGCATGCAGGCTGCTTCGAAGAGCCCCGGCTTGAGCTGCTCTTCGAGAAAGCCGTCGGCGCTTCCCTGGTCGATCAGGATCGGATTCGGATGCGCTCGCGTCGAAACCAGGAGCGATGCATCGTACTCGGACCAGCTCTCGCGATCCGGTCCGAGATACGCCGACAGCGCCTTCTCGCCCCAAGGACATCGAGTCGGCGACACGATCGGTGCAAAGGCCGAGATCGACGCATAACGTTCGGGGTTGCGCAGCCCGACGACGAGCGCGCCATGGCCGCCCATCGAATGGCCCGTGATCGCCGCCCGACTCGTGTCGATTGGCAGGCTGCCCTCGAGGAGCTCGGGGAGTTCGGCGGTCACGTATTCGTACATCCGGTAGTGATCCTTCCACGGTGCTTCGGTCGCGTCGACGTAGAAACCCGCGCCGCTGCCGAAATCCCAGTCCTCGTGTTCGCCAGGAAGATCGAGCCCTCGCGGGCTGGTGTCCGGCGCGACGAAGGCCAATCCGGCCTCCGCGGCGCATCGTTGTGCGCCGCCCTTCACCGTGACGTTTTCATCGCTGCAGGTCAGGCCCGAAAGGAAATAGAGCACGGGAACCGGGCCCTCTTCCGCTGCCGGAGGTAGAAAGATCGAGAGGTTCATCGGCGTTCCGGTCGCGTCGGATTCGTGCCGCAGCGTTTTCTGAACGCCTCCGAAGCATCGGGTTTCGCTCAGGGTTTCCATCGCTTTCTCCTCCTTCGTCCACCGGACACTCACCCGAGTGGGGGTCTTCCCTCTCGTTCGAGTGGGCGGGGTGGCGTCGCGCCAGCGCATCGAGTGCCGGGTTTAGCCTTCGTCCGATCTCCCGTCCACAGCAGCTGGGAAGCAAAGCGACCGGCGAGCGAAACGACCGCGAATTCGCTGGCGTGTCACGTGAAGGCTGAGGAGCGCAACGGCACCGTTGGCGCGTGAAGAACCGGTCCCCCCTGATCTCCGCGGTTCCGCGCTTTCGGGCTCGGTGGACTGGGCGTTCGATGGATCCGTATCGGGCCCTCGGCGTCAGCTCCGTTCGCGTCGTGCGGGGGCGAGAGAATGGACGGGAATGGTCGTGAAGATGAAACGGAATCGCGCGCGTGGGGTCCTCGCGCTCGCGGGCTTCGTCTGTTGGGGTCTGATCGCGAATCCCGCCGTTGCGGGCAGTGCGCCCACAGATCACGGCCCGATCGGCGTGATGGGAGATTACACGCGCGACGCCGGCGAGGGGATGCTTTCCTATCGCTCCATGCGAATGGGAATGAACGGTTCACGTGATGAGGATGAACGGATTTCCGGCCGTCGGGTACCGGCTGACCATGCCGTCACGCCGACGAAAATGGTTATGGAGATGCACAGGTTCCGCGCGATGTACGCGCCGATCGATCGGCTCACGATCATGTTGATGCTTCCCTTCGTGTCCCTCGAGATGGAATATCGGAACCGGATGGGTGTGGCATTCACGACGCGAGGCGAGGGAATCGGCGACGTGCGGGCCACGGGGCGCTCGTCGATCTCTTCGAGGTCCACGGGCACAGGGTCCACGCGAACCCGGGGATGAGTTTTCCGACGGGCTCGATCGCCGAGGTCGACCGGACGCCATTCTCGAATCCGGCCAAGGCACGACTGCCGTATCCGATGCAGATCGGATCGGGAGCCTTCGATCTCCTTCCGGGACTGACCGATTCGGGTCATCGGGGCGCGTATTCCTGGGGTGGTCAGGCGCGCGGCGAGATTCGGCTCGATGAAAACCACGCCCGATATCGGCAGGGGAACGAATAGGCTCTCACGACATGGGGTGCGTATGAGTTCACGAACTGGCTGAGCGCGAGCCTTCGCTTCGAATGGCAACAAATCCTCAACGTTCGCGGACGAGATGCGAGCATCGCGACAATGAATCCGATGATGGTGCCCCTGGTGCCCCTGGTGCCCACGGCCGACAAAGGACGTCGCGCGTTCATGCGGCTCGACGCGCTATTGGGATTGAATGTCGTCGCTCCCTCGGGTCCACTCCAGGGGATTCGGTTCGCGATCGAGGTCGGGCTCCCCGCTTAGGAGAGGCTCGACGGTCCTTCACTCGAGATGGATTGGACGACGATGGTCGGCATCCAGACCGCATATCCCTGAGTTCGACCCGCCGGTCCTCGCCCCGGGTGGATCCCATGGTGGCGACCGCTTCCGGGTTCCACCGAAATGCGTTGCTCGACTGATTCGTCATGGCAGTGCAAAGCAAGAAGAAGGCAGCGAAGGGCCCTCCCAAGAGAAAGGTCGTGAAGAAACCGACGAAGAAGAAGTCGGCACGACAGAAGGCGGCGGCCCGCAAGACTATCGCCCCGAGCAAGCACAAGCGTGGGCTCGAAGCCGGGGAGGTTGCGCTTTCGATCGAGGATCCGGCGATCACCGGATTGGCCAACGAAGTCCGCCGCGTCGGTGGTGCCCCGCTCACCGGCTATCGCGAGCCCCTCTCGGGCCGTCCACTCCTGCTCGCGAGCCTTCCCCTCGAAACTGACTCTCGGGATCATCTACGAGCGGCAAGGTCGGTTTGCCGGAGCGGCCTTCAGCCCGGTTCTCAAGAAGGTCGATCGCTTCAGCTCGAAGACACTCAAGGCGAGTCTTCGGGAGCGGGAGGGGTTCGCTTCCCGCCTCGAGAAGATCAATGCCGAGGTCGGGCGGATCATCGAAGGGTTGCAGGAGAGGGGGTTCAAGTCGGTGTATCTCAGGACCTTCGTCGTCGCTCGGATCAATCCCGTGCGCTTTCATCGAGCCAAGCGCGGCGAGACGGGGCCAGCCATGCCCATGGCCGCCGCGCTCACGAGGATGGCCGCGTCCGCCAGGAAATTCGATGCCTCGAGCGTGAAGCAGGGAGACCTGGCGCTCGTCGCGGCCGTCGCCTCCGCCCCCGACTAGCGTGGAGGGATCTGGAGATCCCTTTCCCCTTCACCGGGAACGAGGGTTACATCGAGTCCGGACGCCGAGATTTCGGAGTCGAGCGGCCTGGCGTTCACCACCGAAGCGTTGGAGATCGACGGCGCCACCGAGAGTGAGCGGCTCTTCTGTTTTTCGACCAAGGCCGTGGGCAGAGGGCGATCGCTCAGACGATCCACCTTCTTCTGCGGCTGGTACTCGATCAGATCGACGGAGAGAGCGAGCGTCGCAACGAGCAGCGAGACCCCGATGAAAGGCGCCACGGTTCGCCCACGGCGCTTCCAACGGCGCGCGCGGCGTCTCTGCCGTCGCTCCTCCGGCGTTTCGGGTGTGTCCAGATTTCGGGATTCCGACATGGGGTCCTCTCTCGTCGACACGGCGAAGGCCGTCCCACGGTGGAGATCGGGCCGATTCCCGAGTCTCATGAGGGGAAATCATCAGGCGGGCGAAGGCGGCGGGGAACTTGCGTGTCGCCTGCCGATCCGGTGGGGCCAGCGGCCGAAATTCATCGCGTTGCGAATTTCTCGCGGTCCTTGGCGCGTCCGAACCCGATCACCGATTGCTCGACCTAGCGAGACGAGTCGCTCTGCAGGGCGTGAACCTGTTCGGGACGGACCGCCAGGGAGACGGGATCTCCGGGCCGCAATCGGCGCGCGAGTCCGCGACCGGAGAGCAGGTGGGTGGTGAAGTGGCGCTGGCGCACGCGCAGAGTGACGACCGTTGCGAGACCGTCGCTCACGAGACTCTCGACGACCGCTTTGCCGATCGACTGGCCATCGCCACGGCCGACATCGAGCTTGAGGTGTTCTGGACGAATTCCGATCCAGGCATCGGATCCGAGCGGGAGGTCTGCCGTCGTGGGGACCTCGAAGCCCTCGTCGATCTCGATCCAGGACGTGCCGTCGGTGTGCCTGCGAACGACGCCCGAGGCCAGATTGATCATGCCGACGATACGCGCGATCTCGGGTGAATCGGGGCGCAGGAGCACATCGTCGCGCGAGCCATGCTGAACCAGGCGGCCCCGCGCGAGGACCGCGATCCGATCCGCGAGAAGAAGCGCACGTCGAAGGTCGTGGGTCACCATCGCAACCGCGACATTCGTGTCGGCGATGGCCTGCTGGAGATCGAGCGAGAGCGATCGCTGACCCTCGGCGTCGAGGTCGTCGAAGGGCTCGTCGAGTAGAAGAACGCGAGGCTCCAGCACGAATGCCCGGGCGAGGGCAAGCCTGCGTAGCTCGCCCCCCGAGAGCGTCCGGGCATCGTGGCTTGCAAGATGACCAATGTCGAATCGAGCGAGGGCACGAGCGACTCGTTCTCGTCGACTGTCTTCGGGAAGCCGCTTGCTGAGCAGAGCGGCACGGACGTTGAACTCGGCGCTGCCGGAGAGCGCTGCGGGGCGCTGGAAGACGAGGGTCACCGGACCGGGTCCTCCACGGACCGCATGCTTGTTCGCGCTGCGCTCGAGTCCGGCGAGCGCTCGCAGAAGCGTGCTCTTTCCCGCACCGTTCGGTCCGAGAATCACGAGAACCTCCCCCACGTGGAGATCGAGTGCCTGGACCCGAAGCTCGAAGCTGTTCTCACCGGCGCCGCGCCGACAGACGAGATCCATCGCCGAGAGCGCGATCCCATTTTCGGTCGGGTCGGAACTCATCGTGTCCGCCCGCTCTGCTGAAACCAGGTCAGCAGCCCGGCGAGCACCAGCAGGTTTCCAGCCAGGACGATCGCCTCGCCTGCCGCCACTTCATATTCACCCATGCTCGTGTGCATCATGATCGCCGTGGTGAGGACCCGGGTTTCGCCGGCGATGTTGCCGCCGACCATATTGACTGCGCCGACCTCGGAGAGAATGCCGCCCATCGCTGCGATCACGGCGGCCAGCAGGCCCATCCGAATCTCGCGCACGAGCAGCCAGATCCGCCACCCCCGCCCGATCCCGAGGGTTCGCACCTGGAGGTCCCACTCCTCGTCCAGGGATCCGACAGAGGCCAGGGTCAGGCCGATCACGAGGGGGAGAGCGATTGCGGTCGAAGTCAGAATCATCGCATAGGGCGTATAGAGCAGCTCGTACCCTCCGAGGGGGCCGCTGCGAGCGAGCAGGATCGAGCCGATCAGGCCAACGACGACAGGTGGCGCGCCCATGCCTGCATTCACCGAGGAAACCAGCAGCCCACGTGTGACGAAGCGCCGCGAACCGAGGACGATCCCGACCGGTACGCCGGCGAGGAGGGCCAGCACGAGTGCCGAACCGCAGACCCACAGGGTCCGAAGAGTGATCTCGGCGAGCACCTGGATCTCCTCGGTGGACACGTTCTAATCCGCCGAGGGTGGGGCCGAGGCGGCCGTCGGGGTGAAGAGCGCACGGCCGAAGCGCTCTAGTCCGAACTTCCCGATCTGTGCCTGGGTGCTCGCGTCGAGCAGGAAATCCTCGAGCGCTTCGGCTTCGGCGCTGCGAAGGGGCCGCTCGAAGCGGTCTGAATAGAGCTGGAGGATCGAGTAGGTGTTGCGAAGCGACGGAGCGGGGCTCGAGAGTGCGACCAGCTCGACGCGACTCTCGAAAGCGAGAAAAGTGCCGATGTCGCTCAGGATATATGTGCGGCGTTCGCCGGCAACCTGGAGCGAGAGGCCCATTCCGCTTCCGGTTCGAACGAGCCCCTCCCAGTCCGCATCAGGATCGAGTCCCGACGCCTCGAACAGGGACTTCTCTCTCTTGTGCGTGCCGGAATCGTCGGAGCGGCTGACCCAGCCCGCCTTGGCACCCGCGATCTTCTCGATCGCCTCTTCGGGTGAGCGGGCGTGGGCAACGTCGACCGGATCGTGCTTCGGGCCCGCGATCACGAAAAAATTCTCCATGAAAGGTGTCCGCCGTCGAGCGATTCCCTCGTCGACGAGGGATTGCTCCGAGTCGGGCGCATGGGTGAGGAGCAGATCCGCGTTGCCTTCGCGTCCCATGCGAAGCGCTGCCCCCGTCCCGACGGCGATCACGCGAACCGCGATTCCCGTCTGTTCGGTGAAGGAGGGCAGCAGAGCGTCGAGGAGTCCGGAGTCGCGAACACTCGTCGTCGTGGCGAGGATCATCGACCGATCCGCGGCGCTGGCGAGTGGGGTCGCAAGCGTCGTCGCGAGCAGCAGCATCGAAGCGAGGATTCGGGTCGTCATCTGATTGAGATCCTTCGGGCCCTTTCTGGATTGCCCGCCCCGGAGCGGGAACGGCGGGCAAGTCTAGATCAGGTGATCCCCCCCGCCATTCGCGGCCCTCGAAGTGGGATTCCGGGTCCCCTGAAATTTTCCACATCCATCGCAAAACCCATGATTGGATCCCGATATCGTCATCTTGATGATTTCCTCTGTGAATTGGCCGGGATCGGGAAATGGGCTGCCGACCCCTTTCGCGGATCCGCTTCCCTCGCAGGGGGAAACCTTTAGGAGCTGGCTTGCAGGGCCGAATCCAAGAGTGCCCGGAATGTCGGGCCATGAACTGGATTCGATCTTCGAACTGGAAAGAACTGGAGAACTCAACATCATGACACGTTTTCTTTCGCGACAGTGGTTGATCGGTCTCGTCGGCCTCGCTGCTCTACTCATCAGCACGACGGCTACGGCGGCGACCGATGGTACTTTGGGTCTTATCTCGACGGGTACGGCCGGCATCTCCATCATCCAGGGTGAGACCGCGATGATTACGGGCCTTCAGGACATCGTCCTCGTGCCGTGGACCGTGGGCGACCCGGCTCCGGCGGGCACCTCCCCGGCACTGCGGGTGCAGGCGACGGACGTGAACGCTTGATTCCAAAGGGAAATCGGCTGTGTTCTGGATGGGGTTGAGGGCCAGAAGGGGATTTCGCGTGGTTTGCTCGCGAAACGACGCGCGCTTTCCGCCTCGAGCGGAATCCTTGCGCTGGAGGCGCAAGGGACGCCTAACGTCCTTCGAATTTGGCCGGCCGCTTTTGCATGAAGGCGACCAGGGATTCCTTGAAATCCTCGCTTCTGAAGAGTTGCATCAGTTCGGCCATCACCGCACTCGAATTCGCCTCGAAAGTCGAGTCGAGCCCGAGCCTCATCGAGCGCTTCGCCGCAGCGACGGCGAGCGGTGCATTCGACGCGAGTTCACTCGCCCAGGACATCGCTTCGTCCATGAGTTCGTCGTGCGGAACTACGCGATTCGCGAGGCCGAGACGTTCGATGTCTGCGGCTTCGAGGGTACGAGCCAGGAGCGTGATCTCGCAGGCCTTGTGCCAACCGACGAGACGAGGCAGCAGCCAGGTTCCTCCGCTTTCGGGGATCACACCGCGTCGAACCGGCGGCACGAATTTGGCGCGATCCGACGCGAGGATGAAGTCGCAGCCCAGCGCCAGATCCATTCCGTAACCCGCAGCGGGTCCATTCAGGGCGCAAACGATCGGTGTGTCCATGCGGCGCAGGACGAAGGGTGGGGTCTCGTTGATTTTGAAGCCTCCGGCGTTTTGCGTGACGTTCGTGTTTCCGCTCGAGACATCCTTCAGGTCCAGTCCCGAACAGAAGGCGCGACCCGTCCCCGTCAGGATGATGGCCCGGACATCGCGATCGTGTTCGGCGTCGAGAAATATTTCGCTCAGGAGATCGATGGTGTTCCCGCCGATCGAGTTCATTCGTTCGGGGCGGTTGAAGGTGACGACGAGAATCTGATCCACTCGTTCGGTGAGAACGTCGCGCGCCATTTCAGTTTCGGATGGGTCGCCAACGGGATCCGACATCAGTTCTCCTGGTTATCCGGACCGCGGGCGGGTAGCCCGGATGAATGAGTGGGGTGGCGACTTCGAATCGGCTATTCGACGCGATCGAAGCGAAGGACGTAGTTGTCATCGAGCCGATCGAGTTCGATCTCCTCACTGAATGCGAAGCCCGCGGCCTCGATTTCGGCTCGAAAGACGTCGCGTCCAGCTCGTACATGCTCCATCAACCATTTCGGACTCTTGCCGGGAATGCGTTCGAACTCGACGAGCACGAGCGAGCCGCCGGGTCGGATCGCTGCGTGGAGACTCGCGAGGGAATCCTCCGGATATTCGAAGTGGTGGTAGACGTCACAGATGAATGCGAGGTCGATCGACGCGTCTGGGAGGGCGACGGAGTGTGCGGTTCCTTCGACGACCCGCATCGACTCGGGCGCTTCCTTCTGAACGCGCTCGCGCAGGTGTCTCAGGAAGCCGGGCGAGATCTCGACGGCGTAGACCCGTCCCGTATCGGTCACCGTCTGGTTGAAGAGAAAGCTGAAAAAGCCGGTCCCGGCGCCGATATCCGCGACGGAGTCGCCCGGCGACAGGTCCAATGAGTCGACGATGGTCTGGCGCTCCGCGAACACCGCTCGGGATTCCCCCTCGAAGCGTTCGACGTATGCTTCGATGTCGAGATCTTCGGACAGAAAATTGTCGTTGATTCCTTCCGGTAGACCCTCGGGTGTGGGCCCGACGAGGCCCGAGCAGCCGATGAGCCCGGACGCAACGAGCAGGACGGCAAGGCTTTTCGCCGGGGCACGCAGGCCTATGCGTGTCGGATTCATGGCGGACTCCCATCCACATTCGAGGTCTTGCGAGGCCCGCCCCCCGACCCGAAGCTCGGGAACGGTCGCGGTCCTGAACATTCGCACAGTCCCTTCTCGACGCCACGCGCCCAGGAACCGTGAGATCCGAACATTGGAGAACTGAATGGGATTCTACGAGAACCGCATCGTGCCGAAGTTGATCGAAGTGGGCTGTTCGACCAAGCCCATCCTGAAACAGCGCGAGAAAGTCGTTCCCCACGCCAAGGGACGGATCCTCGAGGTCGGGATGGGTCCTGGAATCAACATTCCCTTCTACGACCCGAGCAAGGTCGAAATGGTCTGGGGACTCGAGCCCTCCGAGGCGATGCGTCGGAAGGCGGCTCCGCGGATCGCTGCATCACCCTTTCCCGTCGAGTGGCTCGGGCTTCCGGGCGAGGAGATTCCGCTGGACGATGACAGTGCAGATACCGTGTTGCTCACATTCACTCTCTGTACGATTCGCGACTTTGCGAGGGCTCTCGATCAAATGCGCCGCGTCCTCAAACCCGGTGGTCGCTTGCTCTTCGCGGAGCATGGAGCGGCGCCGGACGCCGGCGTTCGAAAATGGCAGGATCGCGTGAATCCGATCTGGAAGAGGCTCGCCGGAGGCTGCAACATCAATCGTGAAATCCCCCATGCCCTGGAAGGAGCGGGATTCAAGATCGAAGAGATCGACACGATGTACCTGCCGGGCACGCCGAAGATCGCGGCGTTTCAGTATTGGGGATCCGCCACCCAGCGTTAGGGGGCGGGAGAGGCCCATTCTACGTCCACAACGCCAGCAAGCTCATCGAGGCGACGCCTGCCGTGAGGACGAGCCATTTCGTGAAGCGGCCGCCAGCCGCTGGGAACTCGTCGCGCAGGATGTCGAAGGTCGCCACGTAGATGAATGTCCCTGCGGCGATCGACAGGAAGAGCGCTTCGAGGCTGGCCCCCAGGCGTCCTTCGATCGTCTCGCCGAGGAAAGCCCCGATCAGGCCGCCGACGGGTGTCGCTAGAGCGAAGAGGGCGATCAGTCTCCAGCATTGTGCTCGGGGCAGGGGACTGCGCGCGAGCGACACTCCGAGTGCGAATCCGGCCGCGGTCTTGTGGGCGATGATCGCGAGAGAGATCACGAGAGCCCGGGCCAGATCCGGTTCGGCTCCGAGCGCCAGGCCGGCGAGCAGCGCGTGGATCGAGAGCGCGGTCAAGACGGCATAGGCGGCGAGCGCATCCTGATGATGCTCGGCAATCCGCGCGAAGCGCTCACCGGACGGGGCGTGGACCTCTTCATGCGCGTGCTCCGGTAGGAGCACGTGCTCGACCAGAAGCATGAACGTGAACGCGAATCCCGCGAGGGCAAAGGCCATCGGGTAGTCCCACCCGAGGCGGTTCCAGGTCCGGTCCGCGTCCGGGAGCATGTGGACGATTCCCGCCGCGAGGAAGACCCCGGCGGCAAATGCGTTGCCCCAGCCAAGCATGCGATCGTTCACCGTGACTTTTCGCCGCAAAAGCGGAAGGGCGCCGCCGGCAGCGCCAGCGGCGAGGATTGCGATCAGAAGTACGAGCTTGATTTCGAACACGGTGTGTCAGACGACTTCCTGGCGAAGTAGGGAGATCCCATCTTTCGGGACCGGATCTTCGCCGCGAGCCATTCGTCGGATGGCCCCCGTATCGAAGCGATTTCCGTCGTAGACCGCGACGACGACGTGGTCGCCGTGTTCGAGGAACGTCGCCTCACCGAATTCGGTATAGCGAGTGGCGCCGATGCTGATCAGCGCCTGCGCCGGCTGGCCGGCGATCGCGAGCCATTCGGCGATGTTCTCGAGCGGGCCCTCGTCGACCTGATCATTCAGCTTGGCGACCAGCCAATCGAGGAGCTGACCGTACAGGTAGCTATAGGTCGAGACCGAGGAGTCGACGCCGTATTCGCTGAGCTCTCCTTCGCGAAGCAGGTAGGATGCAATCCGATATCCGTCGAGCACGCCTGCCATTTCGAAGCGATCGACGGTGATCGACTGAGCAGCCGTCCCCTTCGTATCCGCCCCCCCATTCTTCTTTTCGCTGATCTTCTTGGCGCCTTCGCGTCGGATCGAACAGTCGTTGTGCGCCATTGCCTCGCGCGGCACGATTTGCGTGACACGATCATTTTCGTAGACGAGATCACAGAGCAGGGAGACCTCGGGCTCGATCTGATGCTTTTCAAGGTCTTCGCCGAGGCGGACGCGCGCGGCGGAGATGGGACATATGTGGAGGAAATGATCGCCCGCTTCCGGATCACTTCGCGGCACATAGAAGGGGAACACGCCCTTCGGCGCGGCCGCGTCCTCGACGAAGAGATCCTTGAAATCGTCGGCTTCACCCGCCTGCTCGAGGCGACCAGCAAAATTGCCGGCGACACCGAGGCCGATGACACGCTCCCAGTCCACTCGCTCTTCCTCCTGACGGGTTCCGTTCGGTGGGGTTCCGAGGGCGGCTCTGTGCGAAACTTGAAAGGTCCGATCGGCCTGGCTGTACGGCGAGTGATCGGGCGGCGCAGTCTAGCAGGGCAGCAGCCGGCTTCTCGTCTGGCGTCCGGCAGCGAGTTCGGCTTCAGCCCGCGAGAAAGCGCGTGGCGACCGAGGCATGGAGCGCGGTACCGACGACCATCGCCTCTTCGTCGAGCATCATCTTGCTCGAGTGACACGGGGCCGGATCCGAAGTGCCGGGCGGGCGTACGCCGAGGAGCAGCATGGCTCCTGGCACACGATCGAGCACGTAGGAGAAGTCCTCGGCGCCCATCACCGGTGTCGGAAGGGGGAGGACGGCCTGCGCACCGAGCAGATCGCTGACCACGTTCCGAGCGAACGACTCGAAGTCGTCATCGTTTACCACGACCGGATAGCCCGCACTGAGTTCGATCGTGGCTTCGGCCTCATGTGCCCGCGCGATGCCCTCGCTGATGCGCGGCAGGCCTTCGATCATCAAGGCGCGCGTCTTGTCGGAAAGGGCCCGCATCGTCCCGGTCATTCGAACGGAATCCGGGATGACGTTGTTGGTCGTCCCCGCGTGGAATTGAGCGACCGTCAGGACGCCGGGATCGGTTGCAGGGATCTGCCGAGTCACGAAGTTCTGGAGAGCCTGAACGATCAGACAGGCGATCGGGATCGGGTCGATGCAGTCGTGAGGCATCGATGCGTGGCCGCCTCGCCCGCGCACCTCGATCTCGAAATCGTCGAAGGAAGCCATGATCGCACCGGGCTTTGTTCCGACCATTCCGGTTGGAATCTGGGGGGCGACATGCATCGCGAAGGCCGCGTCGACTTCGGGCATCCCCTCCGTCAGCATGACCTCCGCGCCACCGTAACTCTCTTCGCCGGGTTGAAACATGAAGACGATCTCGCCCGACAAATCCGCTCGGCGAGCGGAGAGGAGACGTGCCGCGCCAGCGAGCATTGCCACATGGGCATCGTGTCCGCACGCATGCATCCGCTCCGCGTGCTTGCTTCGAAAGGGCAGGCCCGTGTGCTCGGGCATCGGGAGCGCATCCATATCTCCTCGCAGGAGAAGACGCTTGCCGGGCTTTCCGCCGCGCAGGGTGGCCACGATCCCGCTCGTCTTGTCGTGCAGCGATACTTCGAGATCGAGATCTGCGAGATCATCGAGGATCTTCGCTCGAGTCGCCGGGGTGAAGAGTCCGAGCTCCGGTTCCTCGTGGATGCTCCTGCGGAGATCGACCAGGCGTGGGTGGAGCCGCTTGGCATCTTCCAGAAGAGCAGCCAGAGAAGTGTGGGTTTCTAGATCTACGGACATGGCTTTCGTGGCCTCGCTCGGGCGGAATGACTGACTTATCCTTCGGACGTCGTAGGATACCACTCGGCGTTCGGCGAGAGGCAACTCTTCTGAGCACACCTCCGAGTCACATCACCGTCGAGCGACGGCAGGAGCCACTGATGGACGCATTTGCCCCGGCTGAATCGATTCATGTCGGTGTCGACGATCTGCCCTTCGTCGATATCGGAGAAGGCGCCAAGCTCAAGGTCCTTCAAGTGAAGCGTGGCGAGAATCTCTGGATCATCGAGAATATCTTCCAGGCCGGATACGAAGTGCAGACCCATCGACATTCCGGGCCCGTCTATGGCTACACGACAGCGGGTGCGTGGAAGTACAAGGAATACGACTACGTGAACCGAGCAGGGTCGTTTCTCTACGAGCCGGCGGGCTCGGTCCATACGTTGCAGTGCATCGAAGACGAGACGCGGGTCTGGTTTCAGATGTATGGCGCGAATATCAACCTGGACGAAGACGGAAACGTCACGAGTGTGGTCGACGCCACGACGACTCTGCAATTCTATCTCGCGGCATGCAAGCAGTCCGGGTTCGGCGAGCCGAACGTCCTGATCGAATAGCGGACCCGGGGTCGGATCCGGATCGACCGCCTAACTCTTTTGGGACCGGCCGCGTCGGCGAACGTCTTCGAAGGCCGCGTTGGCTCCCTGCATCGGCTTCATCTTCCTGACATACTCGATGGAGCGACGCGATTCGAGCTTCATGCCCTCGCCGAAAGGCGCCTCGAAACCATCATCGATCAGCTCCTTCATTGCCGGAAGCATATGCGGCATCAGGCCTAACATATCGTCTGCGATCCGTCTGGCCGTGGTGATGAGGGCATCGTCGTCGACGACGTGACTGACGAGCCCCCATTCCGCGGCGTCGGCGGCGGACAGGAAATTTCCAGTGAGCGACAGGTATTTGGCGCGATAGATCCCGACCGCGCGGGACAGACGCTGGGAGAGCCCCGCTCCGGGCAGTACACCGACACGGCCATGGGTGTCTGCGAAGCGGGCATTTCTTCCGGCGATCAACACGTCACACGCCAGCGCGATCTCGAAGCCGCCGGTGATGGCCGGGCCGTTGACCGCGCCGATGATCGGCTTCACGCAAGCCTCCATAGCATCCCAGCAATTCGGCTGTTGCTGGGAATCCGCCTCGTCGCTGGCCTGACCGAATTCCTTCAGGTCGACGCCGGCGCAGAAGGCGTCTCCGGCACCTGTGAGGATCACGACGCGAACGACCTCGTCCCGACTCGCCGTCTCGAGCGCGTTCGTCAGGTCGCGCATCAGCGCCGTAGAGAGTGCGTTCTTTGCCCGGGGTCGGTTCAGCGTGATCGTCGCCACGCCGTCGCGGACTTCGTAGAGAACAGTCGATTCGCTCATGGTGCGGGAACTCCATCGGGTAGGTAGGCTCGACGATAGCCCGGACGTCGCGAGCACGTGCGCGCTGGGCAGCTATGCGAGGGAGGCGCGCAATGACGGACCCTCGGCGATTGGGTCTGCTGCAGATCACGCTCATCGTGCGTGATCTAGGAGCCGTCGAGTTGGCCTTCGGAAAGGCGCTCGGTCTGCGCGTCGCCTTTCGGGACCCGAGCGTCGATCGCTGGGGACTCGAAAACGTCGTCCTGCCGATGGGAACGACCTTCATCGAGGTCCTCGCGCCAACGCGGGCGGACACTCCGGGAGGGCGTCATCTCGATCGCCTAGGTGGCGATGGCGGCTATATGGTGATCCTGCAGACCCGCGACTTGACGCCCTGGCGGGAACGGATCGGCCAGCTCGGGTTGCGGATCGCCTTCGAAGCCGAGACTCGCGATTCCGTGGACGGTCAGGATTGGGCGGGAATCCACCTGCACCCGAGCGACACGGGCGGAATGATGATTTCGTTGGATCAGCCGGATCCCCCGGATTCGTGGGCGGGGGCGGGGCCCCGATGGCGGGATTTCATCTGCCAGGATGTCGTCGATGGCCTCGTCGGAATCGAACTTCGCAGTCCGGACCCGAAACGCTTGTCGCATCGCTGGAGCGAGGTTCTCGGGCTTGTCGTCGACGATCGAGGTCGAATCGAATTGGATCAGGGGGCGATCGGGTTCCGCGAGACGAAGGCGGATGAACTCGAGGGCCTCTCCGCGATCGAACTCCGTGCGACCCTACCCGAACGGGTCGGGGAGCGGTTCGATCTCGCCGGAGTGGAGTTCAGGTTGGTCTGAATCGGCAGATCCTCTCGAAAGAGAAACGACAAGGAGGCGAATCGATGGGAACTGCCCTGGTCATCGGAGTAGGCTCGGAGAATGGCGTCGGCGGAGCACTCTGCAGACGCTTTGCGCGTGAGGGACTGCACGTCGTCGTGGCGGGCCGAACCGAGGACAAGGTGAAGGGCGTTGCAGAGTCGATTCGCTCGAGCGGCGGGCAGGCGAGCCACGTGGTCGGAGATGCGACGATATCGACGGGGATCGCACACTATTTCGATGCCGCGGAGCAGGCGGCGGGTGTGCCAGAACTCGTCGTGTACAACGTCGGGAACAACCGCTTTTCGAAGCTCGTCGACATGACGGACGAGTTCTTCGAAGATCTGTGGCGCGTGTGCTGCTTCGGCGGATTCTTGACCGGGCGTGAAGCCGCACAACGGATGATTCCGGCGGGCGGCGGGACCCTGATCTTCACGGGCGCGACGGCGTCGATACGCGCGCGTCCCCCCTTCACAGCTTTTGCCTCGGCGAAGGCCGGATTGCGCGCGGTCGCGCATGGGATGGCCCGGGAGTTCGGTAAGGAGGGGCTGCACGTCGGCCACGTCGTGATCGACGGCGTGATCGACGGGGAGCAGGTCAATTCGAGGCTTCCCCAGATCAAGGAACGGCTCGGAGAGGAGGGGATGCTCCAGCCCGACGATATTGCCGAGGCCTACTGGATGCTTCACACCCAACCGCGGAGCGCCTGGACCCTCGAACTCGACGTGCGTCCGGATCGCGAGTCGTTCTAGCGAGGGGTCGGGGGCGGTGACCCCGCGCGGAACCGCGTCGACTCGATCGGGTCGTCAGTTCTCGTCGCCGGCGAGATTGATCTGCCAGAGAACTTCGTCGAGGCGATCGGCAGCGGAGATCGTGCCGTAGCGTTCCGGGTTCCGCGGCGTCACGCAGGACGCCATTGGCGCGAGGATCGTGCTCGGAGTCGGATGGCAGAACTGGACGACCGAGAGTCGCGACCCGGTCTGGTCGGGCCTGGCGACCACCCGGTGGATCCCGGTCGGCAGGACCCCGTTGGACAGGTGCTCGAGCATCATCCCGGTGTTCACGACCGCATGGCCCTCCGGAGGTGTCACGTCGAACCATCCCTCTTCGGTCTTGACCTGTAGCCCGGGCGCGGTCGCTCGCGGGAGCGCCGTGACGAGGTTGATGTCTCCGTGCTCCGCCGCCCACACGTGTCCATTTCCAGGCGCCTTCGATGCGTTCTCCGGGGCGTTCTTCATCGGTGGGTAGTGGACGGCGCGGGTCAGCGTCGCGCCGCGTTCGACGATCGAGTCGAAGAATGAGACATGGGCGCCGAGTCCCAGGGCCACGATCCGGAGGAAGCGGCGCTGGAGGTCTGCGATCCGGCGGTGGAATTCCATCAAACGGGCCGAAATTCCGGGGATCTCGGCCTCGGGGAAAACCGGTTCGCCGTACCGATCCGGATAACTCCGACCCAGGGGATGGCCGACGGGTGCGGGCTCTCCCCAGTTGAGCATCTCCTTCCAATCCGCCCCCGACCGGCCCGCAGCCGTCTCGACGAGCAGGCCGGTGTAGCCTCGCTGGCCCCGGGACCCGGGCGCGGCGCTGAGATCCTTGGTGGTTTGCGGGAGGGCAAAAAACGTTTGGAGCTGCGCATAACAATCGTCCAGATCGGATTCCGGGAAATCATGGGCGACAAACACGAATCCCGTTGCGAGGCTCCGCATCACGCCGTCGATGATCGCCTTTTTCTGAATCTCGTCGCCGTGTTCGAAATCGAGGAGGGCGACATCGAGAATCTCCAAGAACGTCTCCGCTTCGGGTCCGGGAGGCCGGCTAGCCCCGGCGGATGAGCGTACCGGTGCCGAGACCGCCGCCACAACACATCGTGACGAGTCCGTGTTCCTTGTCCGCGCGTTCGAGTTCAAAGATGGCCTTCGTCATGAGGATTGCGCCGGTGCCACCGAGGGGATGCCCGAGCGCGATCGCGCCGCCGTTGGGGTTCACCGTGTCCATGTCGGGCTCGAGTTCCTGAGCCCAGGCGAGCACGACGGAAGCGAACGCCTCGTTGATCTCCGTGACATCGATATCGTTCATGCTCAACTTGTTGTCGCTGAGGAGCTTCTGTGTCGCGAAGATCGGGCCGGTCAACATGAGGACCGGATCGGAGCCAACCAGGCATGTGTCGACGATCGTTGCTTTGATCTTCAGGCCGAGGGCGTCGGCCTTCTCGCGGGTCATCATCAACACCGCCCCCGCGCCGTCCGAGATCTGCGAAGAAGATCCCGCCGAATGCACTCCATCGGGCATGTTCGTCTTGAGGCTTCCGAGGCCCTCGAGCGTAGTTTCGCGCAAGCCACCGTCGCGATCGACCCGCTGGGTCTGCTTGGCCGGCTTTCCCTCTTCGAATCCGATCGGCGCATCGATCGGGAGGATCTGAGACGCGTAGCGATCCTCCGCCCAGGCCGCTCGGGCCAATTCCTGCGATCGCAGGCCGAAGGCGTCGGTATCGGCGCGCGTGATCCCCCATTGCGTGGCGATTCGCTCGGCGCCGTCGAATTGCGAAGTGAATTCATGATGCGCCCAGTAGTTCTTGTTGACAGGCGCCCCCACCGGCGTCTCCTTGGGGATCGTCGAGCCCATCGGGATCCGGCTCATCAGCTCGACGCCGCAACCCATCGCAACGTCGACGACACCGGATGACACGAGAGCGTAGGAGAGGTTGGTGGCCTGCTGGGAGGAGCCACATTGGGTGTCGACAGTCGTCGACGGTACGCCGATCGGGAGACCCTGGGCGAGCCAGGCGTTGCGTGTCACGTTCATCGTCTGCATTCCGACCTGCCCGACGCAGCCGCCGATCACCTGGCCGATCTCGTTTGGATCGATGCCCGCCCGACGGATGACTTCCGATTGGACGAGACCGAGGAGATCGATTGAGTGCATGGCCGCCAACGCACCATTGCGCTTGCCCAGGGGACTTCGGACGGCTTCTACGATGACGACTTCACGCATTGGGAGGGGCCTTTCTGTGGGCCTGCCTGGCCGGTCGGAGGTTGCGATCCGGTCCATTCGAAGGAGCGATGACGGTACGGGACTAGGGGGACCGAAGCCAATCGTAGGCGGTACTGGGGTTCAGTCCGGGGCGGCAGTCCAGCGGACCACCTCGCTCTCGACCCACCCGTACCGGATCGCGCGCGCCTCGATCCGGGCTCCCGCTTCGATCGCGAGCGGCTCGCGATAGAGGCGCCAGCGGCCGCCATCGATTCGATATCCGATCGACGCACCGGGGCTCGCCGACCGGAGAGTGAGTCCACTCGGACCCGGGGAGAAGCGCGGGGCCCCGGTCCGCAATCTTTCGCCGCCGGGTTGGAAGCGCTCGATCATCGTCTCCTCGGGTTCGTCGCTCCCATCGGGCACCCGCGTTTGCCAGTCGGCATAGGCATTACGCATGCGTTCGAGGTCGCTGCGATAGGCGGGTTCGCGAGCAACATTTTGTAACTCGAATGGATCGCGATCGAGGTCGAAGAGACGCTCGGTGCCCGGGGCTTCGAACCAGCTCCGTTGGTTCGCATCGAGTCGTCCCGCTTCGAGTTCGCGACCCAGCACGCGCATGATCTCGAGGTTGTCCCGGAATTCCGACGGATGGCCGCCGGGGAGGTCGGGGACATAGCTGCGGATATATTTGAAGCGCACGTCGCGCACGGCGCGTTGCCGATCGGTCGTATCATCGATGCGATCCCGAGAGGCGAACACGAACTCGCGCGACGGATTCGACGAATCTAGAAAATCCCGGCCGTGAAGGTGTTCCGGAGGAACGATGCCGGCGAGGGAGAGGATCGTCGCGGTCAGGTCGACGAAGCTGATCAGGCGCTCTTCGATCGCGCCCGGCGACAGGCCGTCCGGCTGGAGCTCTTTTGGCCAACGAATGATCATGGGAACTCGAATTCCGGCATCGAAGAGGTCGCGCTTGGCACGGGGCAACCCATCGCCATGGTCGGTGGTCCAGATGACGATCGTGGACTCAGCGAGTCGATCTCGCTCGAGTCGCGCGAGCAGGTCTCCGACCTTCGCGTCCATGATCTGGATGTTGTCGTATTGGCGCGCGATCGTCTGCCTCACCTCCGGGACGTCGGGGTAGTAGGGCGGGACGAGAACCTTCGCTGGGTCGGTCGGCACGACCGACTCCGTGAAGCCCCAGCGACCATAGGCCTGGACGATCTGCATCAGCAGATGGAAGGCGCCTCGGGGCCAGGTCCCGAGGGGTTCGAAGAGACCACTCTCGTGCGTGACCATGTAGTTGATCATGCCGAAGAAGGGTTGACCTTCCTCTCGATCCGCCCACGCGTCCTCGTTGTCCTCGGCGTCCCAGATCGTGAACGGACCGCTTCCCGAGAGGGTGCCGCCGAACTGGTAGTCGAGCTTCCCGTGCTGATAGGTGAAGTAGCCCTCGCGACGCAGCAATTCGGGAAAGGCTTTGGCGTGCTCGGGCGGCACCGCGAGGTATCCACCCTCGCTCCGCGTCGATGTGCGCATGTGTTGGCCGCCCGTCGAAATCTGGTGCATCCCGAGCATGAGGGCCGCTCGGCTGGGGGCACAGACCCCAGCCGTCGTGAACACGTTCGAATAGCGGACGCCTTCCGCAGCAAGACGATCGAGATGGGGTGTTCTTGCGACCCCATCTCCGAAGGCACCGACTCGGGGGCTCATGTCTTCCGCGACGAGGAGCAGAATATGGGGACGCGGGACGTCTGCCCCCATCGAGGCATCGTCGTTGGCGGCGGCTGGACCGACGGGGGGCACATTCGCGAGCACAAGGAGGGCGCCGATTATCAGGATCAGGCTCCTGGCGAATCGGAGCCACCCGGTTTCGCCGCTACTCAATCGGGCGCTCGGCCTGGAGTGTCGAAGGATCGAACTCGTCGAAGAATAGTTTCGAATCGATGGACTTCCTCGGCGGTCGTCCGTATCTCCCGAGCGGCCAACCGATCGGGATCATGACAGCGCTCGGGATGTTCTCGGGCAGGCCGAGCATGCGGTCGCACTCCTCACCGAAGGCGCGATGGAGAGAGGTGAACGAGGCTCCGAGTCCGACGGCACGACACGCGAGCAGTACGTTCTGGGCACAGGGATAGAGCGCCTGAATCTGGGGCTCGTCGCGACGAGTGAATCCTGCAATGAAGAGCAGGACCGGAGCTTCGTGGAGGTGTTCGGCGAGGTGGAGGGCCGCACGCATGTTGCGCATCAGGCGATCCGAAAAATTGTCTCGCTTTCCCCGGTCCATCGCAGGTTGGATGTATTTCTGGAAGACGGGTCGGTAGCGATCGGCGACCCATCGCCGCTTCTTCCTGTCGTCGACGGCGATGAAGAACCACGGCTGCCGGTTCCCGCCGCTCGGCGCGAACGTGCCGGCTTCGCAGACCTTTCGGATCAGTGCCCGCGGCACTGGATCGGGCTTCAGCCGCCGGATGGCCCGGGCCGTTCGCATGCCTTCGAGCAGAGGAGTGTCCTCGCCGAGCAGATCGAGGTTCGGATCCGCAGGAAATTCGCTCATCTCGCCTCCATCCACGTCCATCGACCTCCGATATCGAGCGACGATAGCGCGACACAGACGGAGCGATGGCCGCTATCCTCGCCGCCCGTGAGTGGCGCTGTTGTCGCCGACCGCCGGAGGAGGAAAGCGAATGACCTCGAAGAACAGCGCGAAATCCGTCTCGGAGATCTTTGACTCCAGCCGCTGGCAAGAGGTCCCTGGCTTCGACCTCGAAGACATCACCTATCACCGTGCGGTCGATCAGGGCACTGTCCGGATCGGCTTCGATCGGCCCGAGGTTCGCAATGCGTTCAGGCCGCGCACCGTCGACGAACTCGATCGCGCGCTCGATCACGCCCGGATGTCGACGGATGTGGGATGCATTCTGCTGACCGGCAACGGTCCTTCACCCAGGGATGGCGTGTGGGCCTTTTGTAGCGGTGGCGATCAGCGCATCCGCGGACGAGATGGCTACCAATATGCGGAGGGCGAGACGGCTGGATCGATCGACCCGGGCCGAACCGGGCGACTGCATATTCTCGAGGTCCAGCGTCTGATCCGTTTCATGCCCAAGGTCGTCATTGCCGTGGTCCCGGGATTCGCGGTCGGGGGTGGACACAGCCTGCACGTCGTCTGCGATCTGACCCTTGCCAGCGCCGAACACGCGGTCTTCAAGCAGACCGACACGGACGTTGCCAGCTTCGATGGCGGATATGGCTCCGCGTATCTGGCCAAACAGATCGGCCAGAAATTTGCGCGCGAGGTCTTCTTCCTCGGCAAGAGCTACAGCGCCGAAGAGGCGAATCAGATGGGGATGGTGAATGCGGTGGTGCCGCATGCCGAGCTCGAGTCGACCGCGCTGGAATGGGCCGCGGAAATAAATGCCAAGAGCCCAACCGCCCAACGCATGGCCAAATTTGCGATGAACCTCGTGGACGACGGTCTCGTCGGGCAGCAGGTCTTCGCCGGTGAGGCGACCCGCCTCGCCTATATGACCGATGAGGCGGAAGAGGGCCGAGACGCCTTTCTCGAGAAGCGCGATCCCGACTTCTCGAAATTTCCGTACCACTTCTAGGGATCTGCTGAAGTAGCGGGTCAGGCCGAGGCGGCCTTCGAAATGGCCCATATAGCCGCCGAGTAGTTGTGCATGGGAATCGCCGCCCCCATGACACCGATCGAATGGAATTGCGCCGCAGATGTGGCGAGTCGACAAGCGAACACTCGAGGGATGGCGTTCAGCTGAACGCTTGAATCCCCGTCTGGGCGCGACCGAGAATCAGCGCGTGAATGTCATGGGTGCCCTCGTAGGTATTCACCGTCTCGAGATTCATGAGGTGTCGAATGACATGGAACTCGTCGGAAATTCCGTTCCCGCCGTGCATGTCCCGCGACAGCCGCGCGATATGCAGCGCCTTGCCACAATTATTTCGTTTCAGCATCGAAATGTTTTCGGAAGCGAGCCGTCCCTCGTCCATGAGCCGTCCGGCGCGTAGGCACGCCTGAAGACCGAGGGTGATCTCCGTCTGCATGTCCGCGAGCTTGAGTTGGATCAGCTGATTGGCAGCCAGAGGTCGGCCGAATTGCTCGCGGTCGAGGGTGTATTGGCGGGCCGCGTGCCAACAGAACTCCGCAGCGCCCATCGAGCCCCAGGCGATCCCGAAGCGCGCCTTGTTCAAGCAGCCGAAGGGCCCGCCGAGTCCCCGCACTTCCGGAAAGAGGTTCTCTTCGGGGACGAAAACGTCGTCCATCACGATCTCGCCCGTGATCGACGCGCGCAGGGACATCTTTCCCTCGATCTTGGGGAAGCTCAGTCCCTCCATCCCCGCTTCGACCAGGAACCCGCGAATCTCGCCGTCGAGCTTCGCCCACACCACGCCGACATCCGAGATCGGACTGTTGGTGATCCAGGTCTTGCTCCCGGTGAGTCGATACCCCCCGCTGGCCTTCTCGGCGCGGGTGCGCATGCGGCCGGGATCGGATCCGTGGTCGGGCTCGGTCAGCCCGAAGCAGCCGATGAGCTCGCCGGTCGCGAGGCCCGGCAGCCACTTCTGCTTCTGCTCTTCCGTTCCGTAGGTGAAGATCGGGTGCATCACGAGAGAGGATTGGACGCTCATCGCGGAGCGGTAGCCCGAGTCGACGCGCTCGACCTCCCGTGCGATCAGTCCGTAGGCGACGTGGGAAACATTCGCTCCACCGTATGCGACAGGCAGCGTGGCGCCGAGTAGGCCGACCGCGCCCATCTCGTTCATGATCTCCCGGTCGAAGCGCTCCTCGCGGTTGGCCATCAGCACCCGCGTCTGAAGCTTCTCCTGGGCATAATCCCGCGCACTGTCACGAATCAGGCGCTCCTCGTCCGTCAGCTGTTCGTCCAGCAGCAGGGGATCCGACCAGTCGAATCCGGGTTTTCCAGCCATTGGGGTTCTCCAAGTTCGTCGAGCAAGGGTGGGGTGGGGCGTCGCCCGAGGGGGGGGGCGTCGGGGGCGGGCGGCGATGAGGCCTCTGAGCGCATTTTCGTTAGCACGCTCGCGCGGTTGCCGCTCAGAGCGAAGCGCGCGAAGGTGTGACCATGCGTATTCGAATCCTTCTCGTGGGGCTGCTTGCGCTGCTGCCTGGGGTCGCCTTGGCGGCGCCCCAAGTGGGCGCACCGGCCCCGGATTTCAACTTTCAGGGCGAGGACGGCGCGACCTACCGGCTGGCCGACTATATCGCTCCCGAGGTCGCTTCGAAGGTCACGTCCGAGGTCCGTCGGAAGGGTGTCGTGATCGCCTGGTTCCCAAAGGCGTTCACGGCGGGTTGAACGACCGAACTCGCAGCGCTGCGTGACAGCGCCCAGGATCTCGCAGAATACGATGTCGAAATTCTCTACGTGAGTCTCGACACCCCGGAAAAGAACGCGGAGTTCGCAGCTGCAATGAAGACGCAGATTCCAGTCTTGAGCGATCCAGAAGGCGAGACGGCACGGCGATACGGCGTGATCGGTTTCGGGGGTCTGTACTCGAAGCGCTGGACGTTCTATATCGACGAGACCGGTACGCTTCGTGAGATCGACAAGGACGTCAAGCCGGAAAGTGCCGGTCAGGACATCGTCGAGAAGCTCGCGAAACTTGGTTTCAGGAAGTCATCGAGCCGTGCGCCGACAGCGATGACGACAGAAAAGACAAAGGAGCAGAGTCGATGAGCCGCCTACTCGTCGTGTCCTCGGATTGCCACGCCGGATTGCCGCCCGAGCGATATGGCGAGTATCTGGACCCCTCGTTTCGCGAGGCCTTCAAGACGGCGCTGGCCGCGGAGATCGCTTTGCGGAAGGAGGCCGCGAAGCTCTTCATGGTCGACGAATTCAATACCGTCTGGAAGGACGAGAACTGGGACATGCTCGAGGGCGCCTGGGATCACGACCAGCGCATCAAGGTCCTCGACGGCGACGGCATCGCGGTCGAGGTCATCTTTCCCGACGGAGTGACCGAGCACAACACGCCTCCCTTCGATGCGGGCCTGGGGCTCGGGACCGAGGGCGTCGTGCCCGAACAACAATGGGCGGGCGCACGCGCACACAACCGCTGGCTCGCGGAGTTGTGCCAGATGGTGCCGGAGCGGCGGATCGGACTCGCCGTCGTGCCCCTGCTCTGGGACATCGACGAGGCGATCAAGGAGGTCCGCTGGGCCCGAAAGAGTGGCCTCGGCGGAGTCTTGATTCCGCCGATGTGGGGCAAGTTTCCGGCCTATCACTCCAAGCGATACGACCCCTTCTGGCAGGCCTGCGTCGAAGAGAAGATGGTCGTCCACTTCCATTCCGGGCCGGCACCGCGCGAGGATTTCTTCATGCCGGAGGCCGACGGTTCGGTTCCGGTCGGGGCGGTCGGGATCTATGCGACGGAGGCGGGTTGGTGGCTCGCCCGCCCACTCACATTCATGATCTGGGGTGGTGTCTTCGAGCGTTTCCCGGAGCTTCGAGCGGTCGTGACCGAGGGTGCGTGCATGTGGGTCGGGGAGTGGACGCGATTGATGGACCATCGTTACGGCGCACATCAGATCAACGCGAAGATGGGGGACTACACGAGTCATCTCAAGATGGCGCCGAGCGAGTATTTCTACCGGAATTGTGCCGTTGGGGCGTCGGTGATGGACCGCCGCGAAGCCGTCGAGCGCGACGCTCTCGGACTCGATTGCATGATGTGGGGCTCCGACTATCCGCACCCGGAGGGCTCATGGCCGCGTACACGGTCCGTCATGACCGATACGCTTCGCGGACTTCCGGAGCAGGACCTTGCCGCGATCCTGTCCGGCAACGCGGTTCGCGTGTACGACATCGATGCTGAAAAGCTGGCCCCCCTGGTCGATCGGATCGGGCCGGAACTGAGTGATTTTGCGGAGGGCTGAGTCGCCTCGCGCCCCGCTCGACCCGAGGCGGTAGGCGAGTGCGCCTGCGTGTCGATCCGTTGCGGCCTGCGCCCCGGAAACTCGCGCCCGCGATCGAGGCGTTGCGGCGAGATCAGGTGATCCTCTACCCCACGGATACGGGCTATGCCTTCGGCTGTGCACTCTCCAGTCGCAAGGGCATCGGCAGCATCCGCGCGCTGAAGGGCTTCGACGAGCGATCCCGCAAGCCGCTCTCGATGCTCGTCAACGAACTCAGCGATTTCGGTCACTACTCGATCATGGGAACGAGCGTCTTTCGAACGGTGCGCCGGATTCTGCCGGGCGCCTACACCATCATTCTCGAGGCCAGCGCCGATGTCCCCCGCGACATGCGCAATCGGCATGGCGAGATCGGACTCCGGATGCCCGATGTTCCGCTATGTCGGATGTTGGTCGAGCATCTCGGGGAGCCGGTCGTCAGCGGCTCCCTGACGTCAGGCGACGAGGAGCCGCTACTCGAGGATCCGGAGGAGCTCGAGCGCCTCTTCCGCGGACGAGTTGGCGTCGTCGTCGATGGCGGTCCGATGTGGCCTGAGCCGTCGACGATCCTGCAGGCCACAGACAACGAACTCGAAGTCAGCCGGGTGGGAAAAGGAGCAGTCCCCGACACTTGACCGAGATGGCCCATCTATGGAACCTTGAGAGACCAAGAGGCGAGGCCCCCACCATGGAACAGCTCAGCGGACTCGACGCGACCTTCCTGAACATGGAGACGCGCAACGCCCCGACCCACATCAGCTCGATGATGGTCTATGACCAATCGACTGCCCCGGAAGGGCGGGTGACGTTCAAGGGCATCCTCGCCAACATCGAGTCGAGGCTTCACCTCGCACGCTGCTTCCGGCAGAAGTTGGTCCGCGTCCCCCTCGGCTTCGATCACCCCTACTGGATCGAGGACGCCGACTTCGATCTCGAATTCCACGTGCGTCATATCGCGCTGCCAACGCCGGGCGATTGGCGCCAGCTGTGCATCCAGGTCGCGCGTGTGCACGCCCGGCCGCTCGATCTGGGAAAGCCGCTCTGGGAGATGTACGTGATCGAGGGACTCGATGGGGTCGAGGGCCTGCCGCCGGGCTGCTTCGCGATCCTGACGAAGATCCATCACTCGGCGATCGACGGGGTCTCGGGGATGGAGATGCAGGCCGCCACCCATGACCTGACACCCGACGGGAAGCCCGTGCCGCCCGAGCGTCCCTGGGTCGCCGAGTCCCAGCCGACCCTGGTCGAGCTCGCTCTTCGGAGCACCGTCAACAACGTCCAACAGCCCTTTCGCTTCGCGCGGATCCTTCGTGAGGCGGCGCCGCCGATGATCAAAGCGCTGATCGAGCGCGCCAACGAGCTCGACGACGAGGAGGGTCCTGCAGAGGTCCCTCGCACTCGTTTCAACGGCAAGGTATCACCTCATCGCGTCTTCGAGGCGTCCTCTCTCGCGCTCGCGGACGTCAAGCAGATCCGCAAGCGCGTCGAAGGCGCGACGGTGAACGATGTCATTCTGGCGGTCGTGGGCGGTGGACTTCGCAAGTATCTCGAAAAACATCTCGAGCTCCCGATCGATACCCTCTCCGCGTTCGCGCCGATCTCGACGCGCACTCCCGATCAGGCGGGGACCGCGGGCAATCAGGTCTCGGGGATGTTCGTCGCGCTGCACACGGATGAGGTCGATCCGGTTACGCGACTCGAGAAGGTCTATCGCACGACGACGAGTTCGAAGGAAATGACCGAGGCCGTAGGAGCGCGATCGATGACGGATGTCACCCAGACGATGCCCGGCGTGCTGGCCGGGATCGCCGGGCGCCTCGTCGCTCGGACCGGCCTGATGAGTCGAATGAAGCCGATCGCCCATTGCGTCGTGACGAACGTTCCCGGCCCGCAGGTCCCGATGTACTTCACGGGTGCGAAGATGGTCGGTTCCTTCGGATTGGGGTGTCCGATGGAGGGGATCGGGCTATTTCATGCGGTTCTGAGCTACAACGGTGCGATCACGATTGCAGTCACCGCGTGTCGCGACCAGATGCCCGATCCGAGCTTCTACGCCGAGTGCATCGAAGCGTCGTTCCGCGAACTGCGCGAGGCCGCGGTTTCGTAGCCGTCGCGGCATCCGTGCGCTGCGTGCGAGGCGCTGATCAGGTCAGCGCGCCGATCTCGCGCAGGCGCTTTCGTTCGGCGGCGCTCATCCCCATCTCGTCCAGAATCTCGTCGGAGTGCTCGGCGTAGAGTGCGCTCGGTTGCGTCGTCTCTTCGATCGTCCTCGAAAAACGCGCAGACGGTCGAACTCTGCGATAGCGACCGTAGACGGGATGATCCGCCTCGATGATGCAGCCGTTGTGAACGATCTGTGGATCGATGAGGACGTCCTGGTGGGATAGGACCGGGGCAGCGGGTACCTGCGCGGCGACCATCTCTTCATAGGCCTCGGCGGTCGTCATCCGAGCCAACCCAAGGGAGACGGCTTGCGCGCGTAGCGCGGTGTTGTCGTCCTGGATCATCTTCTCGCCGCGCTGGCTCGGGCTGTCCGCAAGGTCGCCGCGACCGACAGCGCGGAGGCTGCCGCGCATCTGATCGGCGGTGCCCGCCCAGATGATGATCTGCCCGTCCGCGGTCGGCATGAGCTGGTAGCGCTCACCCGGCACGACCGGGTTGGCCACGTCCGAGCCGACCAGGGAGTGTCTGAGCATTCCGTCGGGCCAGAAGAAGGCGAGGCCCGCATCGAGCATCGAGACACGCACGTGTTGGCCGGGGGCGCCGCGCTCGCGAGCGAAGAGTGCCGCGGTGATGGCCTGGGCCAACGAGTAGGAGGTCGCCTTGTCGACGACAGCGTTGCGTACCAGATCGTGAATCGGGACCTCCGGATTCAGCTGAGCTCCCACATATCCTGTCAGCGCCTGGAAGATCGGGTCATAGCCGCGTCGGTCAGCGTAGGGCCCGTCGTCGCCGAACCCGGTGATGGTTGCGTAGATCAGTTCCGGGTTGATCGCGCGCAGATCGTCTTCCGACACCTTCAAACGGGCCGCCGCGCCCGGCCGCCAGTTCTGGACGAAGACGTCCGCGCCTCGAACGAGGTCATAGAGGAGAGCGAGGCCCTCCTCGTTCTTGAGATTCAGGCCGATCGATCGTTTCCCCTGATTGCAGTTGAGGTAGAGCGCGGCCATGCCGTCCCGAAAATTGGCGAGTTGACGGCTCTCTTCACCGTATCGTGGCGGTTCGATCTTGATGACATCGGCACCCTGGTCTGCCAGGACCATGACGGCGAGGGGGCCGGAGATGACCTCGCTCACTTCGATGACGCGGACTCCTTCGAGGGGGCCGGGCATTCTGATCTCTCCTGCGTTTAGCCTCTAGACGGCACGATTTTGCCAGCGACGCGCATTCTAGGTCATGTGCGGGAGGACGCTGCGAATCGGTCCATCCGTCGGTCATGACGAGACTCCCCCAATTCTGCTCGTCGCGGTGGGGCTGACGGGCCCGACACGACGGCATCGCGAACCGGCCGAAGCTTCCGGAAAGCGTGGTCTGACACCGGCTGATCCGCTCCTCAATTCGTCCTGATTGGAAATCGGCTGACGCATGCCCACAGTGGCCCCGAGTCGCGCTACCGTGCGCGCCGAAAGGCGGGCCCAACCGGATGAACATGCAGATCCAGGGTAAAATCCACGCGACATTCGATGCCGCACAGGTCACCGAGCGATTTCGCAAGCGCGAGTTCGTTCTGGAGCTCGAGGGCGCTTCGCGGTATCCGCAATACGTGATGTTCCAGCTGACGGGCGATCGCTGCGAGGTGCTGGACGGCTTTTCGGCTGGGCAGGAAGTCAAGGTCGAGTTCAGCTTGCGCGGTCGCGAGTGGACGAGTCCCAAAGGCGAAATCCGCTACTTCAACAGTCTCGAGACCTGGTCTGTGGAATCCGTCGGTGCACAGGGCGGGGGCGCGGACTCCGGATCCGGAGAGGGTGATTCCGGCTTCGGCGAGCCGCCGCCGCCGCCGAGCGACGACGACGAGATCCCCTTCTAGACCAACTGGCCGGCGGACGCGTAGACCAACCTGGCCGGCTCGCGCGGCCGATCCGCATCGGGCTACGCGCGGCTGATCGCGCGAGGAGCGCTGGAATGGGTGAGCAGGACATCGGCGATCTCGAGGAGATTCGCAGGGGAATCGAGGGCTGGCTGAAGGGGCAGCTGCCCGAGCGTAGAGGGCTCGCGATTTCCCATCTCGAGTTTCCGAAGGCGAGTGGCGAGAGCAGCGTCACACTGATTCTCGACGCGACCTTCGCCGATTCCGCGCAGGAACGGTTCGTCTTTCGGATGGCGCCGCCGAAGAGTCAGGTTTTCGAGACCCATGACCTGCTCATGCAATTCCAGATGATGCAGATCATGACGGCGGAGGGGCTCCCCGCGCCACCGTTGGTGGGTTATGAGCCGGATTCGTCGATGCTCGGAAGCGACTTCTACGTCATGGGTTTCTGCGAGGGACGAATCCCTCCGGATAATCCGCCGATGATGCTCGCGGGATGGCTCAAGGACGAGGTGGGCGCGCAGGACCGCACCGCGATGTGGGCGTCCGGAATCGAGACCCTCGCGAAGATTCATCGGATCGATCCCGGTGCACACGATCTGACCCGATTGCCGCGCGCCCGAGACGGCGAGACCCTCGTCGGCGAAGAATTGCGGATCTTCGATTCGATGTTCAAACCCGAGCTTCGTCAAGCGGTCGACTCGCGCATTCTCGCCGGCTGGGAGTTCTTGCGTGACACGAGCCCACCGGCGGGCGAGTCGGCCCTGTGTTGGGGAGATTCCCGTCCCGGAAACCTGATCTTCCGCGACAATCGTGTGGCCGCAGTACTCGACTGGGAGATGGCGAGCATCTCCGATCCGCGCGCCGATCTCGCCTGGTGGATCTGGATCGATCGCTGCAACAGCGAAGGCCTGGGCGCTGAGCGTCTGCCCGGCTTGCCCGCGCCGGCAGAAGTCTACGCGCGTTGGGGTGAACTCACCGGCCGCTCGATCACAGGGATCGAGTGGTTCGAACTCTTCGCAGTCGTTCGCTACGCGATCGTGCTCGAACTGAAATTCGCTGCTATGCGCGAAGCGAATCCCGACATGGTCGTCCCGAATTTCACGGCGCAATTCATTCCGGACCTGATCGAGGCCACGCGGAACGCCCTCTAGAACTCTCGGGGGAGTCGACCGCCGAAATCACGTCGAAATCAGCCTCCGGGCGCCTCGTAGATTTCGCACGCCGCGTGATGACCGCCCGAGATGACGAGCATCCGGCCGAGCGCCATGTACTGACCGATCATGAGCCCGAGCTCCGCGATTTCCGCGTCGTTGAAATGTTCCCTGAGTTCCGCCATGAAGGGGGCATCCACAGCCCTGAAATCCGTTGCGAGCTTTTCAGCAAACCGAACCGCCAGGCCATCCCGCGGCTCGAGGGTGCGCTCCGCAAGCGGTTTGTGGATCTGGGCAATCGTCTCTTCGTCGAGTCCTTGACGCGTCGCCGACGCGTAGCGTGCGAACAGTCAAGTGTCGCAACCGTTCAAGGCCGCGATCTTGATCCGAGCGAGTTCCTTGATTCGGCTTGGCGCCACGCCCTCGGTGTGAGCGGGTCGAAAAAAGGCGAAGAAGCGCTCGAACAGGTCAGGCAGCAGCTCCGTCATATTGAGGCCTGCGCCTTCCGGCTCGGCGGGAGTGACTTCCTCTGCGCTCATGCTGATTCCTCCTTCGCCGCGGACGATCGCGGTCTTCTGGGTGCTCACGATTCTAGCGGATGGGGGGCGTTGTCGAGGCGGGCGGCGAGGGGGGGCTGACCTAGACTCGATCGACCCACGGCCCCGACGTTCCGCGGGGTCGAGGAGGGTGAATGGCGGTCGAATCGATCGAGGCCCAGTCCGCGGAGGCTCCGGTCCGGGTTCGCGGATTCCTGGGATGGCAGATCGTCCTGGTTGCGTTCACGGCCCAGCTGGTCGCCAGCGGCGTGACTCTCTCCGCTTTCGGCAACTTCGTCGGCCCGATCAGTCGGGAGTTCGGGGCCTCGGATTCCCTGATCGGGATCGGGCCCGCCCTCGCGGTGCTGGTGATGGGGATCCTCGGCCCGCTATTGGGCCGGTTGCTCGATCGAGGCTGGACGCGGCGCCTGATGATCCTGGGTTCTCTCCTGACGGGTTCGGGGCTGATCCTGCTCTCGCATGCAACAGCCGTCTGGCACCTCGGCCTCGTCTATGTCGGTGTGGTGTGCACGGGAGGCGCGCTGTTCGGGGCCCTGCCCTCGATGACGCTCGTCGCGAACTGGTTCGTGCGTCGGCGTGGATTGATGCTGGGAATCGCGTTTGCGGGGGCCACTGTCGCGAGTGCGGCGGGTCCTCTCTTCGCACAGGCGGTGATCGAGTCGGAGGGCTGGCGCGTGGCCGTTCGCTATCTCGGCCTCGCCACCTTTATCACCGCCCTGCCGATCTTCGCTGCATTCGTGATCAGTCGACCCGAGGATGTCGGACAGCTTCCCGACGGAGATGATCCTCGAGCCGCTGAAGACGAACCCTCGTCGGAAGCGGCGAGCGAGCCATCGGCTGCGATCGGGGGAGCAAAGACCGCCAGGGAACTCGCTCGTGACCCGGTTCTCTGGCAGGTCGCAATCGGCTTCGGACTCGTCATGACCTCGCCGATCGTGATCATCGGACTCCTCGTGCCCTTCGGCGAATCCCTGGGTTTCACGGGGGCATCGTATTTCTTTCTGGCGATGGCCCCGTTTTCAATCCTTGGAAAGCTCGTGATCGGAGGTCTCGCCGACGTCGCTCCTCTCAAGCCCTCGATCGCCTTGACGGTGCTGGTGAACATCGTCGTGTGGATGATCCTCTACTCGGATCCGAGCTACCCCGTCTTCATCGCGACCGGGGCGCTCTACGGAATCGGAATCGGCGGTGCAGCACCGCTTCACGGTGTGATGGTCGGGCGCTGTTTCGGACGGGCGAATTTCGGAACGGCAGGGGGCCTCGGCGGGCTTGCCACAATCCCCTTGATGGTGATGGCGCAGATCCTGAGTCAGGTTCTGAAGGCGGCGACCGGATCGTACCACGCGTCGTTCCTGGTCCAGGCCGTTCTGCTCGGGGTCGCGGGTCTACTCCTTGCCCTCGTGCGCGTACCGCCGCCGGAAGGACAGGCCGAAGGAGCGGTCTGAGGGTGGCCCCGAAAGTCCACCGAGGCGACAAGAGCTCAGGGCCGATACCAGATCGGTGAACTCCAGGCGCGTTCCTGGATCGTCGCTTCGACCTCACCTCTGCAGCAGATCCCGAAGCCATCGGGGATCGTCGACGGGTCGTCACAGGAAACGCCCGCATCGACGCACGCCCATTGAGTCCAACGGCAGCTCGGGGTCTCCCGCAGTCGCGCATAATAGAAGGCGGGTTCGGCCGGATCGAAATCCGGATCGCGCCAGACGCTGCAGAGATGGGTTTCACCCCGACCTTTTCGTTCGCAGGTATCGACGTCGACGCTCGCCTCGGAGGCGCCGCCGGCGACACTCAGTACGATCTCCTTCGCCTGGCCGTTCTCGATCCAACCCTTCACGATTTCGATTTGCTCGAGATCGCCGCCGTTCGGGTGCGGGTCGCGGGAGGCCGCGAGCAGGAAGGTGGGGGCGCCCGCGTCGGCCATGCGCTCGGGCAGATCCGCACCCATGGGCACGCCCTCCGAATAGCCCGTTGCGGCGACGTTGCCGTCCGCACAGGTCTCTTGCGCGTAGGTCCAGCCGCCGAAGAAGCGCAGCTCGGGACGCGTTCCGCTCGTCGCGTAGGTTTCACGCCGTCGCATCGCTTCGAAGATCGCATCCCGCGAATTTTCCTCCGCCCAGACCACCGCCAGGCCGCCCGGATTCAATGTCGCGGCATCGGGTAAGCCGGGCTCGTCGAAGACTTCGTTGCCGGGCTTGCCTGCCCCTCCATGGCCCGGGTGACCGCGTTCCTTGACGAGTCCCGGGGTGCCGAGATGGGTGTCGGTACTGCCGATCTGGCCGAAGGCAAGGGGGTTGATCCCGAGTGGGCTCTCGAGGGCGAGACCACGCTTCAACGCGTCCCGCGCAAAGTTGATCGCCTCGAAGGCCGTGTCGCCCATCGCAAAGGGGTCCGGCGCCTTTTCGAAGCCACAGCCCTCGTCGGTGACGCCGGGATAGAGCGCACACTCGGATTCTCCCTTGTGTTGCATAATCTCGACGAGTCGGTCGTAGCGGGCCCGGATCTCGGATTCCTGGGCGGTGATCTCCGCATCCGGAATGCTGGCGGAGCTGAAGGTCGTGCCTCGCCCCCAGTTCGAGTTGTGCGGAATCGTGATCGCCTCGCAGCCCGGCTTCCCATCTCGACAAGCCGCGTCGAGCATTCGCCACAGGTTGATGGCCATCTCGGTCGTCTCCATTACGCTGATCGGGACGTCGGGGACGAGCTCGTTGCGAAAAATGACGTTGCGGTGGAGATGGGCTCCTCGTTTCGGTGCCGCGGTCCACTCGTATGCAACGAGGGAGGTGAACGCGCAGCGTGAAGATCGATCATAGTATTGCTCCGCTGCGTCTCGATGTTCCTGCCAGACGACGCCTGCGGCGGCGAGACAGATCTCGCCGTTCTCCCCACAGAATCCCCAGCGCGATTGGAACATCGAATAGCGCCCATTGAAGAGATAGAACGCAACGCGTGGGAAGCTCCGATAGATTCGGCAGGCCAGGGATCCGTGGCCTGCCGCGGTCGGGGTATTACAGATGTGCACCTCGCCGATCTGCTCGGCATGATCCGTGACGGCGGCGAAGTCGAGGGCGCGATCGAGTCGCACCTGCCGCATGCCAACACCCCGATCGTCGAAGGGCTGGATCTCGAGCGCTTCCCCCCTGGCGAAGCGATAGGCGTCGCGTGGACTCATGCGCGTGTCCTGGGTCGACGCGTCCTGGGATCGCGCGGTGTGCACATGCAGGTCTCCGAAGAGCGGTCGGCGAAGCACGTCGTATTCGGCACACGGCTCCCGGTTCTCGGTGACTGCGTAGGGTCGAGCGAGAATCGCATGCGGAGATTCGGGATCCGTGGTCGAGACTGCGTTGTCTGGTGCCCCACTTGCCGTCCCGGCGACCCACAGGATCAGGATGGGAATCGCGAGGAACGACGCCAGCGGGATCGCGGCAGTCGTCACGGCGGTTGCGCTCCGCACTCGAAACATTCAGTCGTCCTCGTTCAGTCGCTAGCGGGCGTTCCCGGCTCGTGCCTCGTACCAGATCGGTGAAGTCCACAGCCGTTCCTGAATCGCCTTCGGAATGCTGGGGTCCGAACAGCTAGGGCTTCGTGATCCGTCGCCCTGTTCGAGGCATTGAATCGCAGACCATCGGCAGCTCGGGTTCTCGATGACCCGGGCGTAGTAGACCGCATTCTGGGAAATATCGAAGTCGGGATCGGTCCAGACGCTGCATAGGCTGTTATGCCCGACACCACGTGGTCGACAGGTGTCCGCATCGATGCGCGCTCCGTTCGGACCCCCGGCGACATCGACGATTTCCTGATGGAAGAGACCTTCTTCATCCACCCAGCCCTTCACGACCTGTGCGCGCTGAAGCAATCCGCCGGGATGGTCGGGGGTGCCGAGGTCGCGCATCGCCGAGAGGACGAAGGTTGGTGCGGAGGCTCCGTCGGGTCGCGGCGGCAGGTCGCCCCCCATTGGAACGCCCCGGGCGTAGCCCTTCGCGACGAGTTCTGGATCCCCGCATAGATCCTCGGGGAACTCCCAGCCGCCGAAAAAACGTGCGGTGATTCGGGGGCCACTGGTCCCGAACGTCTCGCGGCGCTTCATGGCATCGAAGATTGCGTCGCGGGAGTTCTCTTCCGCCCAGACACCGGCCAGACCTCCGGGATTGGAGGCCAGAGAATTCGTCGCGTTGATGGGGCTGTTCCCGCGCTCGAGGCGCTTCTCGGTCGTCGCATCGGGTGAACCCTGCCAGCCCTGGTAGGAGTATTCTTCGACGTCACCTGGATTCGCATTGTGCGTATCGGTGGCGGCGATGATCCCGATCTTGAAGGGGTTCACCCCGATTCGGCGCTGTTCTCGGAAACCTTCGAGGAGCGCATAACGCACGTAGTCTTTGCGCGAGACACAGCCCTGGTCCATCAAGGCTCCGTAGCCCTTGCCGTCAGCGCCGCAGTCCTCGACCTCCGGACCCCGCCATTCCTCGTATTCGCAGAATTCATCCGTTGCGCCGATTACGCCGGCAAAGCCATTGCGACATTCCGAGTCGCCCTTGATCTGGGTGATCTCGGCGAGGCGCTCGATATCCCCGCGCAACATGGCGCGGGTGCGTTGTTGCTCGAGAGGGAGATCCTTTCCAGTGATCGCGAACATGTTGCCATTGCTCAGATTCGAGTTGTGGGGCAGGGTGATGACATCGCAGCCGATGCCGGCCTCGAGGCATTGCCTTCGAAGTTCGTCCCAGAGGTCGTAGACATCGGGTTCGTCGACCCACGCGATCGGCGAGACGGGCACGTTCGCGTTGCGGAAGATCACGTTGTGATGGACCTTCGCGAGCCCCGGGGTCGCAGTGTACTCGTAGGCATGGAGCGTCGTGAACCGACAATCTTCCGAGCGGTCGTAGTGCCGCTCCGCAGCGGCCTGCTGTTCCTCCCAGACTGTCGTCATCGAAGCACGGCAGACCTCGCCGCTCTCATCGCCGCAGATCGCCTCGTTTCGGCGAATCAGCGTGGCGGCGGCGTCGAGGGCGTCCGAGAGCGAAGCCATCCTTGTTCCGAAGTCTCCGAGGGGACCTTCGGGGATCGGGATCTCCCCTCGAAAGAGTCGACAGGCCTCGCTGGCATAGCGCGAGGAATCCGGTCGCGAACAGAGGGCGACCTCACCTTGGAATGACGCATGATCAGTGAGCGCGGCGAAATCGATCGGACGCTCGAGGCGCGCGGCCCTGGTGGGCGCGCCCAGATCGTCGAGCGGGGGGAGGAAGGTCTCTTCACCCTTGGCAAAGCGAAAGGTCTCGTCGGGGCCATTTCGTACGTCCCACAGCCAGGCGTCCATCGAGAGCGATGAGTGAACGTGCAGCTCTCCCCAGAACGTCTGGCGGAGGGAAACGCGGTCGGCGCAGGGTGCGCGATTCTCGCTGTAGGGTTCACCGGAGGGCGCGAGGGCGCGCGATACGGGTTCCGCCGTGTCCGCCGCGTCCGGTATGTCGGCTTCCTCGACGGAGTGTGGAGAACAGGCCGCGACGGCGAGGGTGCCTACGCAGGCGAAGGCGATGAAGAGACGGGGTCGACCGATCGAGTGCACTTCGCGAGCCATGCTACCTCCGGCGCGCCGCTATTCCCTTCGCGCGCTCGGACGCTAGCCCAGCGCCGTCGTGTCGCTCGTTCGTCGAAGCGGGTTCCACCGACGGCCTGCACTAGAGTCCCCCCACAGATTCGGCCCGTATGTGGGTTCATCTCGGGAGGTCAGATGTCCGACTCAGTACTCAGGGAACTTCTAGACAAACAGGCGATACGCGACGTGCTCTCGCGATACTGCCGCGGTCTCGATCGCATGGACAAGGAGATGGCGAACGCGGTCTGGCATCCTGGGGGCACGGCCTTCTACGATGGGATCTTCGAAGGGACCGGCCACGGATTCATCGACTGGGTCTGGCAGGCGCATGCCGGGATGGAGCGGCATTCACACCAGATCACGAACGTCTTGATCGAGGTGGACGACGATCGGGCGACGAGCGAATCCTATGTGACGGTGGTGCTCTGGACCTTGCCGGATGAGGACGGGCAACAGCAAGAACTCGTCGGGCGGGGGCGCTACCTCGACCGCTGGGAGCGTCGCGATGGCGTGTGGGCGATCGAGCATCGGATTCATCTGCTGGACATGTCGAGTGCTTTCCCCCTTCAGAGGGCCGATGTGAGCGCGGGCGCGAGTCGGGGTACCACCGATCTCTCCTTCGAGTACATCGCCAAGGCCTGATCCACGAGGTACACCGCTTCGCTCTCTTCGCTATCCCGCTTCCTCGCGCACCGGGAACTGATCGAAGTAGAAGTCGAAGCTTCGGCGGAGCTCCGCCGGGTCGACATCGAAATCCTTACGCAGGTCGTATACGACCTGACCGGCCTTGCCACGCGGATGCGCTGCCATATAGCCGTCGATCTGAGCGCGCGCCTCATTTGTCATCGGCAGACCCGCAACTTCGTAGATCTTCTCGACCATGCCAACGTCGTCGGCCATGAATTCGTGGAAGGGCACGTCGATTTTGCGGTCCGACGGGATCAGATCACGATCGCGGATCGAAGCGGTCAGCAGTTTTTTGACGCGGTCGTGCCAATACTCGAGGTACCACTGTGGATCGGTACGCTTATAGTTGATTCGAGAGCTGTAGGTCATCATGGTGATCGCGGATTGGATCACCGAAACCGGATCGCGATGGGTCACTACGACCGTCGCGTCGGGAAATGTCTTCATGAGCGGGCCGAGTTGCTCGAGGTGCTGGGGACATTTGAGAATCCAGCGATCTCGCGGCTTGATCCACTGCAGGATCTTGAGGCCGGTCAAGAGGGCGCCCTGATAATGGGGCGTCTGGTCGTGGGCCAGATAGTAGTCGCGCCATTTCGGAGCCTGGGTGATCCATTCGATGTTATAGCTCGTGAAATCGGGGAGCATGAACTCGAGCTCCTCGTGGATATGATCTGGCTCCATCGGATGCATCGACGCAATCAGAGGCGACGCGTTTCTCATCTGCTCCCAGATGTCATTGCAGCGCGTCCAGCGCGGATCGATCCCATCCGCCCCCGGCTTTTCCTTCGGATCGGGGACGGGCTCCTGTCCTTCCCAGAGCGGCATCGATCGAAGTCGTTCGTCCGCGGCGATCAGATTGACGAGGTGGGTCGTGCCCGAGCGTGGAAGCCCGACGACGATGATCGGTGCGTTGATCTTCTGATCGTGGATCTCCGGATGTTCGGCCAACAGGGCGTTGATTCGCAGTCGCGTTTTGGCGTACCGAACGGTGTCATTGAAGAGGGTCAGGCGCCCGAGATTCGTTCGATTGTCGTCGGCATTCATTTCGTCGAACCAGAGCTCGAGTCGCTCCTTCCAATCGCCGGCCCCCCAGTCGTCGAGGCCGGTGGCGTCACTGGCCGCGCTCTGGACCGTTGCGACGGAGAGGTCGATCTCGAGGGTGTCCGCGTAGGCGAGTGCGGCCTTCTGCCCCTCGTCGAGGATGGGGTTCGCGAGGTCTTCGATGCGGATCTTCTGACCGGCCACGGCACGAATTCTCCCGGATCGCACGAGGCGCCAAGGGGTTCTGGGTCCGGAACGCTAGCTTTTTCTGCAGCTCGGACGCAGGCCACCGGCAACTGAGTTCGAATTTCGAGGAGTCCGACCCGGGAGGGGCGATCTCGGGTACAAATACTACGATCCAAGGGCCACGAGCGCGCCCGTTCGCCGATCTGGACGCGAAGGTGCGTTCTCCGCGCTCGGCGACGGGTCCCGGGGAGAGTGCAGACGTGTCGAGGCTCGAAGCCAACGCAGAGGATGCGAATCGGAAGCGGATGCACCAGGTCGGCCTGTCAGACGTCGCCATCCGTCGTTTTCTGCAGTCGCTGCGCTTCGTCGTCGAGGGCGGGGAAACATCGATCCCCGAGTCGGCGATCGAACCCGTCCATGACCTGCCCCGGTACTCGGAGCTCGCGCGCTTCGAATCCGCGGGTCGGGATGCCATTCATCACACCGCGATCATCAAGTTGAACGGTGGGCTCGGAACGAGCATGGGGTTGTCGTCCGCAAAGAGTCTGCTCCCCGTACGGCCCGGTCTCTCGTTTCTCGACTTGATCGCCAGGCAGGTGCTGTGGGCGCGTGAGCGGTATGCAGCAGCAGTGCCCCTCGTGCTCATGAACAGCAATCGGACCCGGGCGGACTCGCTGGCCGAACTCGAAAAATTTCCGACGCTCGCGGGCTCCCTTCCCCTCGATTTTCTCCAACGCCGGGTGCCAAGGGTCGACATCGACACGGGCGCGCCGATCGACTGGCCCGAGGCGCCTCAGCTCGAGTGGTGTCCGCCGGGCCACGGTGACCTGTACCCCGCGCTCGTTGATTCCGGCATGCTCGAGGCCTTGCGATCGAATGGCATCCGCTACGCATTCGTGTCCAACGCGGACAACCTCGGAGGTGTTCTCGACCTTCGGATTCTCGGCTGGTTCGCTTCCCATCACGTTCCCTTTGCGATGGAGGTCGCGGAACGGACGGCAGCGGATCGCAAGGGAGGGCACCTCGCCTTGCGCGAGGGTCGTCTGATCCTTCGTGAAGGTGCGCAGTGTAAAGAGCAGGACCGCGAAGCGTTCCAGGACATCGAACGCCATCACTTCTTCAACACGAATAATCTGTGGCTCGATCTCGATGTGCTCTCGGAGAGGCTCGCAGGGTCGTCCGAAGGCCTATCCCTGCCGATCATTCGCAACGAGAAGCCGGTCTCGCCAACGGATCCCGAGGGTCCCCGCTGTCTGCAACTGGAAACAGCGATGGGCGCGGCAATCGAGTGTTTCGAGGGGGCCGAGGCCTTGGTCGTGCCTCGTGACCGGTTCGCTCCGGTGAAGACGACGAGCGACCTGCTCCGGATCTGGTCGGATGCCTACGAATTGAGCGCGGATCACCGCATGGTCGCCGTCGACCCGGAGAGATCGCGACTCCTTGAGATCGAGCTGGATCCGCGTTTTTTCGGGGGCTTCGATGATCTCCGATCGCGATTTCCCCATGGAGCGCCCTCACTGGTCGGCTGTCGCCGCTTCGCGGTCTTCGGCGATCATCGGTTCGGTGCCGATGTGAAGGTTCGGGGTGAGGTCGAGCTGGCAAACTCATCGGCCAGTCCCGTCGAGATCGAGAATGGCTGCGTCCTCGAGGGTCGCCAAGGAGGGATCCAATCCTAGCCCCACGGCTCCGAACCGTCGTTGCCGCCAGTCGATCCGGTGCACTCGATCGCGTCGGGGGCTGGCCCCGCCCCCTTTCTGGCGATGCTTCAAGGTGTGCGCGTCGCTCGCAATCCATCGAGGATGATCTCGGCAGCCGCATCCGCCGTCTTGCGCGGCGAACCCTCGACGACATCCGAAAGCCGTGCATGGGCGAAGTCGTAGCCGAGCCGGCCGAGAAGTTGGGCGATCGCGGGCGCGTTCAGGGGAGCGATTTCGCCCGAGGCCATGGCTTCTTCCAACAGGGCGCAGGTGATCGCGACGACGAAACTCGCGTGCGATTCATTGAGTTCCTTCGCGCCGGGTACGGTCGCGAAGTCCCGGGAGAATGCGGCGGTCGTGGGTTGCACCGCCCGATTCGTGGCGCGCAGATAGGCCCGCAGACGAGTGAGGGGCGGTTCGTCGAGCTCGAGGGCGCGAATTGCATCGCGACCGAAGCGTTGGAGGCGATGGAGGCGTCGGTCGAGGATCACGAGGACCAGCTCGTCCTTGCTCGGGGCGATTCCGTAGAGCGTGCGCAATGAGCACTCCATCCGCTTCGCGATCTCGGCCATGGTCACGTCCGCGAAATCGCCCTGTAGCACCCACGCCTCGAGGGCATCGAGGATTTCGAGTTGGCGCGGTGTGAGCGACTCTTCCGCTTCTCGGGAAAGCAGCCTCTTCGGCGCTGGCACGTTCGGGAGTCGAAGGTCTCGGGTTGCGCTTCCGGGGATTGCCGAGGAACTCACGAAAGCAGGGCCTCGGGCACGTCTATTACGCGCGAACGCAGCCATTCACCGAGACTCTTCGCCTGGCCGTCCTGTCGCGTCGCTGCGGCGACGCCTTCTTCGAGCAGACCGTGCACGACGAAATTGAGGCTGCGCAGCGCGGGAAAGCGGTATCGATCGACCTCGAACCGGGCGATTTCGGGGAGCAACTCCTTCAGCCTGTCCGTCGTAAGCGTCCCGTCGAGCCAGATCCAGGCCTCGTCGTCCCGGGTGAACACCCCCAGATTTGCGTTGCCCCCCTTGTCTCCCGAGCGCGCGCCGACCACCGATCCAATCGGAACGCGTCTCGTCGGCCCGGTGGGCGCTGCAGCGATCGGACCTTCGGCGGGGGAGATCCGAGCGACTCCGTGCGGGATCACCGAGTCGACCCGTCGAGTGGATCCTCCCAAGAAGACGACCTCCTGGGGAACCGCGCTCGCGGGGATCCGCGCGGGCTCGTAGATTCCAAAAGATCGCCCTGCGGTCGGCCCACCCCCGATCCCGAAGAATCCGGGGATCGAGGCGAGGCCGAGTTCGGTCACGGCATTCGAGAATGCGCGACCGACCTTTCTCTCGTCGGGATCCTTGACCGCGATGTGCCAGACCCCGATCGCTTCTTCGTTCGTACTGGGGTCCTCCTTGTCCGTTCGGATCACGCGGGTGGTGACCTGCTCGTAGTCGCTCGGCTGATAGGGGCAGGCACGCCAGAAAGCCTTCTCGACCACCGCGGCCTTGGCCTCGACGTCCAGGCCCGCAATCGCGACGCGCATGTCGTTTCGGAAGCCGCCGTCTCGATTCATGCAGACCTTGAGCGTGTCCGGTGGCGGCTGTCCCTGTACGCCGAAAACGCGCACGCGATCCTTGCCCATCTGCTCGAGCTGGATCGTGTCGAAGCGAGTCGTCACGTCGGGCCCGAAATATTCGGGACCGCCGATCTCGTAGAGCGCCTGGGATGTCACGGTTCCGATCGAGATCAAGCC
>JAPYTP010000018.1 GCA_029941885.1 Myxococcota bacterium | reverse complement strand
GGGCGCATTCTCGGCTGCCGCAGCGTCGCCGTACTGCCCGAGGGCATGAGCGCCCGGGTGATCCTGCCGGGATCCGAACCGGGGCAACCGATCACAGCGGTCACGGCCTATCCCAGCCAGACCCACCCGAATCGAGTCGATCTCGTGGCGCGCGCCGTGATCCCGGACGTCGAACCCGAGTCGCTCGAGGTGCGAAGCACCGCTCTGGGGTCCGAGATCGCGAATCGTCTGCGAGCGCTCATGCCGTTTTGCGGAGACGAACTCGTACAGATCGAAGTCGAAATGCCCCGTTGGGACAGCGACGATGGGTGGCTCGAAGATCCCGTGGGCCAGACTGGCTGGCCCAGCGAAATCGACCTGCGACTCTCCACCCGTCCCCCCATCTATCACCTGGACCGCGCGGCCGCCGCCGGACTCGGACTCGAGGGCGACCTCCTGTTGGGCTGGCGCGGAGGCGACGCGATCGCGGCTGAGCTCGGCTGAGGCTTCTTGGACCCCGAACCCGAATCACGCGAAGAATCGCCGCCGACGGGCGCGGCCACCGACACGCCCAGGAGCGAGCCGGAGCAGATCAGGGCCTGGCCATTGCTGGTTCGGATGCTGCGACGCTCGTTCATCTACTGGAAGCCGATCCTCGGCATCTTCGTTCTCGGCTGGGTGGTGTCTTTCGTCCGATACGTGAAAGCCTATCTCTTCCAACCCCTACTCGACGATGTGCTGATCCCCGCCACCGCCGCAGATATCGATTTCGACTTCATCCAGCCCGTCCTCGCCGAACTCGCTCTGATACTCGGGATCTCCCTCGTCGTGTCGCCCGTCGCCGTTTTCTTTCGGACCTACGGCGCCCACTGGACGATCGCCAGCGTGCGGCGAGACGTGGATCAGGAGGTGGCGCGAAAACTGCTGGCAGCGCCCCTGCGCGTTCATCGCCACAGTTCGAGTGGGGATTTCCTCGCGCGAGCCATGAACGATGTCCAGCTGGCCTGCCAATCCGTGGGAATCGCCTACAACGAACTCCTGTTGAACGTCCAGCAGGTCGTCGCGGGCGGAATTTCCCTCTTCCTGGCGAGTTGGCAGCTCGCACTGTTCAGCTTCGTTGCGATCCCGCCCTTCTTGCTGGTGCTCGGTTTTTTCGGGAGGCGGGTCCAACGCCAGTCCCGACGGCGCCAGGAGACACAGGGCGACCTTTCCAAGCGGCTGCTCACGATCCTGTCTGGCATCAAGGTCATCAAGGCGTTCCAGGGTCAACGTCTCGAGGAGAACGCTTTCGAGATCGAAACCGGAAAATATTTCCGGCGCCATATGAAGGTGATCTGGAATAGCGCATTGACAAAGGCGTCGAGCGAGCTCCTGAATCCGATCCTCGGCTTCGTGATCGTCGGCTTCGGCATCTGGATGATGATCAACGAGATGTGGGGGGTGACGATCGGGAGCCTGGCCCATTTCGCGTTGACGCTCGTCATCGCGTACAAGCCGATCAAAGCCCTCTCACAATCGTATCCAAAGATCATGGAATCGACCGCGGGCGCCGAGCGCCTTTTCGCGCTCCTCGACATGGAGGAAGAGCCCCCGGACCGTCCCGACGCGAGACCGATGACGGGGCTTTCACACGACATCCGTCTCGTCGACGTCCACTTCAGCTACGGAGGCGACCCTGTACTTCGTGGGATCGATCTCGAAGTCGGGGTCGGTGAAGTCGTCGCGATCGTAGGTCGGACCGGCGCTGGAAAATCGACCCTCATCGATCTCGTGCTCCGATTCCACGATCCCTCTCATGGCTCGATCGAAATCGACGGGGTGGACCTGCGAGATATCGAGCGGAGATCGTTCCTCGATCACGTTGCCGTCGTGACCCAGGAGCCCTTTCTCTTCGATGTCTCGGTCGGCGAAAATATCCGGTACGGCCGCCCCGACGCGACGGAGACCGAGATCCGGGCAGCGGCGGCTGCTGCCTCGGCAGACGAATTCATCGACGAACTGCCCGAGGGCTACGGCACCCGTGTCGGCGAATTCGGCCTGCGCCTCTCGGGTGGCCAGCGGCAACGCCTCACGATCGCGCGTGCGATTCTCGCGAATCCGTCGATCCTGGTCTTCGACGAAGCGACCAGCGCACTCGATGCCAGGACCGAACGAGCCGTCCAGGAAGCAATCGAGTCCCTCCGCGGCGAGCGAACCATCTTTCTCGTCGCGCATCGGCTCTCGACGATTCGCCATGCCGACCGAATCGTCGTTCTTGATCAAGGACGGATCGCCGAGATCGGGGACCACGAATCCCTCATGAGCCGCTCCGGCATCTACCATGAGTTGGTCGGGACTCAGGAAGTGGCCGAAAACTAACGCGCGCGCACCGTTTCATAGAAACGTTCCATCCAGGCGGCATACCGGTCGGGCTGGAAGCGTGACTGGGCGTCCCGGCGCGCCGCTTCCCCCATCTCTCTTCGCTGCTGCGGATCGTCGATCAGTTGGCGCCAGGCGGACGCAATCGCGTCTGGATCCTCATCGACGATCCATCCGGTCTGACCATTCGAAATGATCTCCGGAATCGCACCGCGCCGGGTGCCCACCAAGGGCAATCCCAGTGCGGCCGCCTGGAGCAGCGCTCGGCAGGTCCCGTCGGAGCCCGGCACGAGAAAGGTGCAGAGGTCCATCGCGGCCAACACATCCGAGTAGTCCTCGACCCGGTATCCGGCACAGATCACTCGGTCCTCGATTCCCATGACCCGGGCGGGTTGAACCACGACCTCATCCGCGCGGCTGCCGCGTCCGAGGATCACCAAGCGTGCGTCTGGGCGAGTGCGAGTGAGTCGGGCAAGCGCGCACAACAACAGATCGAATCGGCGATGCGGCTGCATCCGCGCCACGACCGCGATCAACGGCGCGTCCTGCGGCACCCCCAGTTCTCGCCTCACCTCGGCGCGCCCGCGCCTCACTTCGAGTTCATTGAAGTCGATCGCCCCGGTCGTCGATGTGACCGGCCGCTCACGGCGAAGCCCGCGCGATGACTGGGCCGTCGAATCATTCACGCAGATCAGGCCATCGCAGCCGGCTCCGAAGAGCCAGCGGTTCCAGGGCCAAGACGGAATGGGTTCTGCGGACGAAAGAAATCGCACGAGACGGGCGTGACGCGGATGCGCATCGAAGGGCCGACCGAGTCGGAGCGCACGCGCCGCGAGGACGTGATCGCGGGTGTGCCAACAGTGGACGATGTCGTAGGGACCCCCGATCGCCCCGGACTCCAGCCAAGCCGCGACCCGCCGGACCCGCTCTCCATCACCCCATCGAATGGCACTGCGAAGACCCTCGATCGGGTGGACCGGATCGATCTTGCGAAGAGAAGCCTCATGCCACAGGCTGCGATTGGCTCTGCCCGGGGGCTCGGGACAAATCAGATCCACCTGATGTCCCCGCGCCCGCAGGGCGGCCGTGAGTACGAGCATCGGCTCCGCCGGCCCCGTCCACTTCCAGTCGCTCACCAGTTGAAGGATCTTCAAGCGGCGTCGTCCTCGGATCCGAAGGCCGGCCCGAGATGGACCTTCTCCCATTGCTTCGCGTATTTCAGGAAGACGTAGAACGCACTCGCCACCGAGATCACGAATCCCGGCAGACCGTCACGGAACCCCTGCTTCAGAAAATAACTTCGCAGGAATCTTGCGGGCGGACGCAACGCCAGATCGACGATTCTGAACGGTCTTCCCTGCGCCACGAGTGCGTTCGCCGCCTGCTCACTGAAAGACTGGATCCGCTCGATCTGATCGGACAGGTCGCGATAGCTGTAATGTTCGAGTTCCCCCTCCAATCGGCCGACGTTGCCATCGACTTCGACGCGTCCGTGAGGGTCCCGCCCGACGAAACGTGCCTGCGATCGCCGAAAGAGCCGCAGCTTCCAATCCGGGTAGAAGTCTCCGTGACGAATCCACCGCCCGAGATGATAGGTCACACGATTCAGTCGAAATGCGGAGGGGACATCCTCTCCCGCGGCATCGTCCGGAGTCGCCAGGACGCGTCGAATCGACGCCGCCAATCTGGGCGGAACGACTTCATCGGGATCGAGGATCAGCACCCAATCGTGCTTCGCGAGGCTCGCGCAATAGCGCTTTTGCGCGACATCTCCGGCATAGGTTCGCCGCTCGACTCGCGAAGCCAGGCGACGTGCGACGCGTTCGGTCCCGTCTCGACTCCGGTCATCGACGACGACGACGATTTCGTCTGCCCAATCGATCCCGGACAGGCAGCGTTCGAGCTCCGCTTCCTCGTCTCGCGCGAGCAAGCAGACGCTGACTCCAACTCTCTTCGCGACCGGCCGAGAACCGCTCATCCGCGTACGCGCTCGACCGAGCGGACACCTCGAACCTTTCGGATCTCACGCATGACCGTCGTCAGCGTCTGTACATCCTTCACCCATAATTCGAAGGTCTGTTCGGCGCCCTTGCCGGCCAGATCTCCAGCCGAGGCCCGAGCCGAACCGATATTGATACCGGCGGCCGAGATCGTGTTCGTGATCTTCGCGAGCATGCCGGGCTCATCGCGGGAAAGGACGCGTATCGCGATCGCACGGCGTGCATCGGTCTCTGCGTCCCAGTCCACTTCGATTCGACGTTCGGGATCGAGGGCAAAAACCTTGACGCAGCCCCGCGTGTGGACGGTGACCCCACGACCCCGTGTGACGAAGCCGATGATCTCGTCTCCGGCCAGGGGCTCACAGCAACCCGCAAATCGCACCAACACGTCGGCGGTCCCGGAGACGCGAACCCCCGACCCCGACCTCCGGCGCTCCCGCTGGAAGAGGCGGCGCAGACGTTTCGGAACGACCGTCGACGACACCGGCGCTTCCTCCGGAGGGGACTCCCCGACCAGTCGCCGCGAAAGCGCGCTCGCCGCGAGCTTGCCGTAGCTGATCGCGGCGAAGAGGTCGTCGACGGCATTCCCCCCGAATTCGTTCTCGAGGTAGCGATCGAGGCTCCCTTCCGACTGAACCTTCGCGAGCGTCGAGCCGACTTTCTTCAGCTCACGACTCAGAATGTCGCGACCGAGACCGATGGCTCTTTCCTTTCCAGCCTGACGAATCGAGTGCCTAATGTGGTTGCGCGCCTTGCTCGAAACGGCGAACTCGAGCCAGTCCTTGCGGGGAATCTGGTTCGCGCTGGTCACGATTTCGACCGTGTCCCCGTCACGTAGGCGCTGGCGTAGGGGAACGAGTCGTCCATTCACCTTGGAGCCGGCGCACTGGGAACCGATCTCGCTGTGGATTGCGTAGGCGAAATCGATGGGTGTGGAACCTGCGGCGAGGTTGATCACCTCTCCCGTTGGCGTGAACACGAAGACTTCGTTCGGGAAGAGATCCAGCTTCACCGCGTCGAGAAACTCGTGGGGATCCGAAAGTTCTTTCTGCCACTCGACGAGCTGACGCAGCCAGTCGAATTTCGAATCGTCCCGCTCGGCGCCAACACGCCCCTCCTTGTACTTCCAATGCGCAGCAATTCCGAGTTCGGCGTCGCGATGCATCGCGGAGGTCCGTATCTGGACCTCCATCCGCTCGCCGAACTCTCCGATCACGGTCGTGTGGAGGGAGCGGTAGCCATTCGGTTTGGGAAGCGCGATATAGTCCTTGAATCGTCCGTGAACCGGCGCCCAGATCGAATGAATCTGACCGAGCACCGAATAGCAATCCTCGATTCTTCCGTTGACGACGATCCGAAAGCCGATCGCGTCGTAAATCTGCTCGATCTCGAGGTCCTGGCTCTTCATTTTTGAATAGATCGAAGAGATATCCTTGACGCGACCCTGCACCTCGCAACGGATGTTGACTTCCGCGAGCTTCGCGGAGATGATTCCGATCGAGTCCTCGATATAGGTCTCTCGCTCCGCTCGACTGAGCTGCAATTGGGCCTCGAGTTCTCCGGCTGCATCCGGCTCGAGGGACCGAAAGGACAGGTCCTCGAGCTCCTGCTTCATCCAGTAGACACCCAGGCGATGGGCCAGGGGGACATAGATGTCCATCGTCTCCTGGGCGATCCGGTGGCGACTCTTCTCCGCCATGTACTCGATCGTCCGCATGTTGTGGAGACGATCGGAGAGCTTGATCATCAGGATTCGGATGTCCTCGGACATCGCGATCAGCATCTTTCGGAAATTCTCGGCCTGCTGTTCGCGCGCGCTCTTGAACTCGATACGGGCGATCTTCGTGAGTCCCTCGACGAGGAACGCAACCTTCTCACCGAAGAGACGTTCGATCTCCTCTCGACTCGTCAGGGTGTCCTCGAGGGTGTCGTGCAGAAGGCCTGCGATGATCGTGTCCTCGTCGACGTTCAGGTCGAGGAGAATCCCAGCAACTTCGAGCGGGTGGATCAGATAGGGCTCTCCGGAGAGGCGTTCCTGACCGTCGTGCACCTTCGCCGTGAATACGTAGGCGCGCTGCAACCGCTCGAGATCGACCTGCGGGTTGTAATCGAGCATGCGATCGGCGATGTCGTTGAATCGAAGCATGGAGCGGGCAAAAAACCTTGATTAATCGGGGAGTTGACTACGCATGGTACCCGCGGCACCCAAACCCGGCAAATCCCGCTTCGCCTCGGGCGCGGGCCACGCGCCGAGCGACGGCGTCACCCCTGGGCGTTGATCTGTCGATTCCAACGCGTGAGGACGCCGGACTGGCCGTAGACGCCCTCGATCGTGTCCTCTCGTCCCGCGCGAACCGCCGCGACCACTTCGAGAACCTGCTGGACCGCAGTCTCCAGATCATCGTTCACGATGGCGAAGTCGAATATCTTGGCCGCGGCGAGTTCACGATCGACGAGCGCCATTCGCCGCTCGATCACCGACTCCTCGTCTGTTCCGCGTCCTCGAAGTCGCTCTTCGAGACTCTCGAGACTCGGTGGAAGCAGAAAGACCAGACAGGCGTCGGGGCGACGTTCACGGACTTGGGCGGCCCCCTGAACCTCGATTTCGAGCACGACATCTCGTCCCGATTCGAGCGGAACTTCGATCGCGCTCCAGCTGGTGCCGTAGGCATTGCCGCCGTATTCCGCATGTTCGAGGAATCCGTCCGACACGGCGAGCGCCCGAAAGCTCTTTCCGCTCACGAAATGGTAGTGGACACCGTCCTCCTCTCCGCCTCGCGGTGAACGTGTCGTGTGGGAGACGGATATCTCCAATCCCTCGTCTTCCTCGAGGATCCGCCGACAGATCGTGGTCTTGCCGGTCCCCGACGGAGCGGCGATCACGAAGACATGACCCTGCCCCTCTTCATTCCGCGGGGCGCTCACTCCCCTCCCTCACCATCGAAATCAGGCGCAAGCCGCGTCGCGATCGTCTCCGGAGTGATCGCCGACAGGATCACGTGATCGCTGTCCGTCACGACGATCGATCGCGTGCGGCGTCCCTCCGTCGCGTCCACGAGCTTGCCTCGCTGGCCCGCCTCCTCACGCAGACGCCGCATCGGTGATGAACTCGGAGAGACGATCGCGATCACACGCGCGGCGGTCACGAGATTCCCGTAGCCGATGTTGACCATCGTCGGCGCGACCGCGACGTGTCGATCGCGCGTCGACACGCTCCCGGCATCGACGCTTCGGGATCCGGCACTACTCAACGTTCTGCACCTGTTCGCGAATCCTCTCGAGTTCGGTCTTGAGCTCGATGACGTCCTGGGCGAGCGGGGCGTCGCTTGCTTTTGACCCGACCGTATTCGCCTCTCGCCCGAGTTCCTGGAGCAGGAAATCCAGACGTCGTCCGACGGGCGAATCGGCGGCGGCCGATGCGAGCGTGTCACGGAACTGCTCGACATGGCTCCGAAGGCGAACGAGTTCCTCGGTGATGTCCAGCCGATCAGCGGCGATCACGATCTCCTGATGGAGACGTGCCTCGTCGAGGAGTCCGACGTCGCTCTTGATCTGTTCCGCCCGCTTCTGAAGCCGCTGCCTCGCCACCCGTACGACTTCCTCGGAGCGTGCTGCGAAGCGATCCGAGAGCTCGACGACATGCGCGAGCCGCCCGTCGAATTCGGCCGCGAGACTCGCGCCTTCCGCTACGCGCATCGCGATCAGGGCGGCGATCGCCTCGTCGAGGGCCCGGTCGAGGGGTTCGAGAAGCGTCTCCGGGTCGGCCTCGGTCTCGATGAGCCGTGTCACCCCCGGAAGCGAGAGAAGCGAGGACACCGCGAGCTCGTCGGTCAGCCCATGTCGTTCACGCAAGCTTCGCGAGGCTTCGACATATTGCGCCGCGATCGTCTCATCGATCTCGAGCATCGACTCCGCCGAGCCCATCACGAGGCTCACGGTGACATCGACCTTGCCGCGTGACAATGCGGCCTGAACACGTTGCTTCAGTCTCCTCTCCTGATCCGCCAGTACCCGTGGCAGTCGAATGCGTAGATCGAGATGTCGATGGTTGACGCTGCGCGCCTCGACCTCAAGTCCGATTCCATCGACCTCGCACGCCGATCGACCGAATCCGGTCATGCTATGTATCACGCTTCCTCCTTGGCCCCGCCCAGTTCGGTTTGATGCTGCCAGGCATCGAGTGCCTCGGGCAGTCGCTCGCAAAGCTCCTGCGGCTCGACCGCCGCGGTCCCAACCTTGTCGACCACGACTGCCGCCGCCGCGTTCGCGACGATACAGGCCTCGGCCAGTGACGCGCCCGCGACGCGACCGAGCGCCAGCACCGCGACCGCGGTGTCCCCGGCGCCCTGTACGTCGTACACCTCGAGCGGACGCGTCGGCACATCGAAGGCCTCTCCCGTCGCTCCGAGCCCCGTCATCCCCGAGGCGCCGCGGGTCACAACGACCTCACCGCCCCCCAGCTCTTCTCGCAGCTTTTCGAGCAGACTGCGACGGGCCTCGAAACCCTCGATCTCGACGCCGCCTCGGCGGGGCTTGCCGAAGACGAAACGCCTGGCCTCCATGAGATTCGGTTTCACGAGAGAGGCACCCCGAAAGCGACGAAGAGCGGTCTTCGGATCGGCGACGACCCGCAAGCCGCGCTGGCGGGCGCGTTCGATCGTCCAGCGGGCCAATCCGTCCGCGAAGAGTCCCTTGTCGTAGTCCGCGAGGATCACCCCATCGCAGTCATCGAGCCGCGCCTCGATCGCGACGCGAACCCGGCGTGTCGGTTCGGGCCCGAGTTCCGCGTCGTCTTCGCGGTCGAGACGCAGCATCTGCTGCGAGCGCGCGATGACGCGAAGCTTGTGACAGGTCGGCCGGTCCAGGCACTCGACGAGCCCGCCCGCTTCCATACCGAGTCCTTCGACCAGACCGCGCAGAACCAGAGCCTCCGGATCCCGCCCCACGACCCCAACGAGCTCGGCTCGGGCCCCGAGCGACACGACATTCCGAGCCACATTTCCGGCTCCGCCGAGTGCGGTCTCGGCCCGGCGCACACGGACGACGGGCACCGGGGCCTCTGGACTCACACGATCGACATCGCCGACCCGGTACTCGTCCAAGAGTACGTCCCCCACGACGAGCATCCGCAAACCCGCCCATCCCCCGATGATGGCTTCGAGTCTGTCTCGATCGACTGCGCTCTCTCGGAGCACGCTCCCCCCTCTCGTCTCGGCGAATCGAACGCTTCGTGGCATCACCCGCGATCCCGCGCTGCGCGCTCCGCCCCCGACCGCAGCAGACCCTCTGCAAGGGTCGGCTCCAACGGACAGCCCCGAAGATGCCACAGCAGGAGCCCGCCGCGCTCCGCCGCCCGTGCTCGCGCGGGCGCAAAAAAGATCCCCAGCGCTGCCAGCACGGGAACCCCGAGAGCATTTCGAATCAGCCGCCAGACGCGAGCGATTCGGGCACTGCGGGGGCTCCGCCAGCGCGCCAGAAATCGATACAACGAGCGGTGAAATTCGATCCGCGTCGCGAGCGGCGCGCGCCGCTTGCTGCTGGACCCGAGGCGGTGGTCCGCCCGAAGCGTGTCCGAATAGGCGACCCGGGCCCCGGACGCGCGAACGCGGGCGCAATAGTCCGTCTCTTCGAGAAAGAAGAAATAGCCCTCGTCAAAGAGTCCGACCTTCTCGAGCAATTCACCGCGAATGAAGAAGGCCGCTCCGCGAACCGCCTCCACATCCCGTAGAGCCGCCGCCATTCCTCCGCTTCGCGTCCGCGAGACGAAGCCGGCCGGCCGAAACCATCGCATCAAGACCTCGGGAATGAACTCTGTCTGGAGTCCAGGCAGCGCGTGAACCGAACGTTGGGGTCGTCCATCGGGATGGAAGAGAGCCGGGCCGAGAATCCCGATCTCACTCGAGCTGTCGAGGATCGCGACGCCCCTCGAGAGCAGATCCGGTCCGACGCGAACATCGCTGTTCAAGAGCAGGACATGCCGTCCACGGCGAATGCGCATTCCCGCATTCACCGCCGCGGCGAACCCCCGATTGCGTACCCAAGCAATCAGTCGCGGGGCGAGGACCGACTCGCGGACTCGGGCGACACTCTCGTCGCGGGAGCCGTTGTCGACCACGATGACGTCGAGCTCGAGTCCGGGATGCGCCCGCTGCGCGTCGTGAATCGCGTCGAGGCATTCCCGAAGACATTCCTCAGCCTCGTAGCTCGGGATGACGATCGTCAGGTCGATCATCGGCTGGCTCCGCCGAGGGCGGAACGCCGCGCCGAATCGACGAGATCTCGCTGCCCCCCCGCGCGGGCGAGCGCCCGCCCGGTCGCCGCATCGGCCCGGTCGACATCGATCGAACGCAGGCAACGATGGTCGATCGGGCAGGTGCGGCGATAACAGGGACGGCAATCGTGTTCGGTCTCGAGCACCTCGATCGCGGAGAGGTTGTCTCCCGTTTTCGCAACCGAGGTCGGTCCGAAGAAGATCACGCTGGGAGTCTGGAAAGCGGCTGCGATGTGTCGCGTTCCGGAATCGTTCGCTACGAGCGCACGCGCGCCGGAAAGCAGCGCCTTGAGGGCACCGATATCGAGGGTCCCGTCGAGCACAATCGGCTCGGATCTCATCGCCCGACGAACCGCCGCGACTCGCTCGTGCTCGCCCGGTGCGCCGAGCACGACGACCGTCGCGCCCTGCTCACCCAGGCGGTCTGCGAGCGCGGCGTACGACTCGGCGGGCCAGCATTTCGCGTCCCCGTAGCTCGCCCCCGGAGCGATCACGATCGGCCGATCGCGATCGAATTCGGCGCGCGTCGTTCCCGCTCCCGCGAGCGCCGTCGCGAGGCGGGCCTCTTCCTCGGACGTGACGGCGAGGGTCAACCGAAGACCCTTCCCCTCGACACCCAGCGCGTCCACCAAGGTCAGGACGAAGCGCTCTTTCGACACCCAGCGGCGACGACCCCAATCCGAAGGAGCGACCACCTCCCGATGGAGCAACGCACGGCGGAGCGGGTCTCGCGCGAATCCCGTCACCCGGCCGACCCGGCCCAATCGCATCAGCAGCGCCGAAGAGATCGATTCCGGGATCACCACGCCGAGATCGAATCGAGCCTCGGCGATCCGAGCCCGATCCGACCGCCAACCCGCAAGCCTCCGGAGCCGAGAATCCAGCGGCCAGAGTTCGTCGCACAGGCCGCTTCCCTCGAGGAGCGGGATCAGCGCCTCCGGCAGATGGCCCACGATCTTCGCGTCCGGAAAACGTGCACGGAGCGCGCGCAGCCCCGGCGTCGCCATGACGACGTCTCCGAGCCAATTCGGGCAGCGGACGAGGATTCGTTCGACGTCTCCGGTCGCGTCCTTCGAATTCATTCGAGCAACTCGCCGGGGGTCGACCCGTTCGCGGGACCGGTCATCCGAATCCCGGGAGCCGGGGGTCCGGCGATCCCGAGCGAGGCCAGCAGATCGCGTGCTGTGTCGGCCACAGCTTCAGACGGAATTGCGCGCATACAAGCGGGATCTGCACAGCCGCGACGACAGGGGCTGCATGCCAACGGTACGTGGAGCCGCCGCGCCGGGCTCGCTCTCCAGGGTTCGTTCTCGATCGGATGCGTCGGCCCCAGGAGCTGGACGACCGGAGTCCCCGCGAGCGAGGCCGCGTGCAGCGGGCCGGAGTCGCAGGCAATAATGACCCCCGCCCGGGCCTGCAGGGCGAGCAGGTCATCGAAGGATCGAGTTTCCGGCGCCAGGATGACGGCCCCCTCCGCCAGGCGGACGATCTGCTCCGAGAGATTCCGCTCGTGCCGATTCGGACCCGCAGCGACCCAGACTTCGATGCCCCGTGCAGACAGGTGCTTCGCGACCGACGCCCAGGCTTCCGGCGCATAACGTTTGTAGTGGGCGCCGGCGCTGCTGCCCGGATGGACCAGTGCGAAGCCGCTACCGCGCTCCCGTCCGGAAGCGCGCAAGCGAGCGGTGAGCCGTGCCTCCGCGAGGGCCGACGGTTTGAGTAGCGGCCGTTCGGGAATCACGACGCCCGGGGCGAGCGCGCGTACGAGCGCGGCGTTTCGATCGAAGCGGGACAGCGGAGCGGTTGGGAGGGCGACGATCCGATTGGCAAAGAGCGAGGAAAATTCGCGAGCGGCGGGCGCTGCGAAACCGAGCCGAACGGGAGCACCGGAAAGCCGTGCGATCAACCCACTCTTGAGGAGTCCATGGAAATCGACGGTCAGCTCGAAGCGCCTCTGTCGAAGCGTACGCAGGAATCCACCGAGCCCCCGTGCAAAAGAGAGTCCATCCACCTCGCGAAGTGCTTCCATGAGATCCGCTCGAGGAAAGATCAGGGTCTCGTCCACGAGTCCCGAGGCATCGACAACGCCCGCGGATGCCGGTTCGACCAGCCAACTGAGATGTGCCCCTGGGTAGAGCGATCGGATCGCCCCCACCGCGGGCAGGGTACGGATCACGTCCCCCATCGCCCCGAGTCGAAGAATCAGGACACGGTCCGCCACCGGCGGCGTGCGCACGCGCGCACGAGCCGCAGAGGCCGGGGTTCCGTCAACGGCTCCGCGATCCGAGCCTGGGGCTTCCGATCCGGAGGAAGACAGATGGGGCGGAAGCTGGCTCATGGGTGGGTTCGATCGAATCGGGCGGATGCGCACGAGTATCGGAACAATCGAGCGGATCTCGAGGGACACCTCGCCCCGTCTTGGCCCTACCGATAGGATACGGAGCATGCGAATCGTGCGCACCCTCTCGTGCTCGAGCCCCGAGTGACCTCTTCGATCGAGGCCGTCGAGATCCGCGCCCGGGGGTTCCGCCTCTGGGCGGCTCCCGGCCACGAAGAACGCACGCGGCGGAGTGGCCTCGTCGACGCCGAAGCCTTCGATGCTCTCCACGCCTCGACGCGTCGCATACCGGGCGGCCGTGGCGAGAACCATCTGCTCGAGGACGCGATATGGGGCGAGACAATCCGTCTGCGACCAGGCCGTCATGGTGGCTGGCTGGCGCCCCTGCTCGGCGACCGGTTCTGTGGCCCGGGGCGAGGTATTCGAGAGTTCGAAACATGGCTCCAACTGCGATCGCGCGGGGTATCCCTGCCGGAGCCGATCTTCGCGATCGGTCGACGACGTGGACTCTTCTGGCGAACGTCGTTGGCAATCCGAGATCTGCCACGAGCAATTGACGGAGCCGACCTGCTCGAGTCCCGATCGGATGCCGCCTCGCTCCGGGCCGTCGGTGAGGCACTCGCAACGACCCTTCGCCGACTCCACGACGCGGGTGCGCTCCATGGGGACCTCCACCTAGGAAATCTGCTCTTCGAAGTGTCGCATGCAGGCGCACCGCCCTCGCCGCCCCGCTGCTGGCTCATCGATCTCGATCGAACGCGAATAGTCGATCGCCTGACTCCTGCCGATCGCATGCGGGAATGGATGCGCCTCGCCCGCTCGATCGAAAAGAGCGGACTAGCGCCTAGAATCCCGGGCCGCCTGCGCGCTCGCGTGCTCGCGCGCTACTGCGAAGGCGACCGGGAGCTGCGGCGGGCGATGCTCGACAGCATGTCCCTCGAGACTCGTCGCATCGCGCGCCATCGACTCGCCTGGAGGCTGGGCCGTGCCCTCAGGATTCCGCGTCGGCGATGACGTCGGGCGATCGCGGGAGCCGTCCCGCTTCTCGCAGCCGCGACTCGAGGCGACCGAGCACTCTTGCCTCCTGCTCGATCTCGGCCTCGATCCGCAGCGCGAAGAGCGAGATACCCTTGACCCACTCGGGCAGGATCTTGAGCGCATCCTTCTCCGTCGTCACCCAGAGATCCATCGACTCATCGAGTTCCAGGCAGTCGGCGGCGCGATAGGCGTGGTGATCGGGGAAAGTGCGCTCAGCCGCGACGTCGGCGCCGAGGCCCGCGAGCGTCTCGCGCAGAGATGCCGGACGTGCGATGCCGGCGAGCAGCCCGACACGCATCCCCTTTAGAGATTCGACCGGTCGACGCTCCCCTTGATCGATTCGAACCAGGTCGACGGGGCATCGAGACGCGCGCATCACCTCCAGCCCGATCGCATCCCCCGCTTCGATCTCCGCTCCTTTCGTCCCCTCGCCAGCACCATCCACGAGGCAGAGCCAATCCGCACTACGGAGTGCCGAGAGTGGCTCCCGAAGTGGACCGGCGGGCAGAACCCTTCGATTTCCGAAGCCAGCGATGCCGTCGACGCACACGATGTCGAGATCGCGGGGCAGTCGATGGTGTTGGAATCCGTCGTCGAGTACGAGTATCTGGGCATCGAAGGCCGACACCGCATGGTGTCCGACGATTCGCCGATCACGACCGACCATGACCGGCACCCCCGGCGCGTGCGCGGCCAATACCAGGGACTCGTCGCCGGCTTCTTCGATGCTCGTCCGGATGCGGGAGCCGTCCGAGACGACCCGCACCGGGTCCCGTGAACGGCCGCGATAGCCGCGACTCGCCAGCGCGACGCGCCAGCCTCGTCTCGAGAGTCCCAGAGCAATGCGGGCGGCCACCGGGGTCTTCCCCGCGCCCCCGACGGTCATCCCTCCCACACTCACAACGGCGCAGGCGAGGCGTCCCCGCGCAGGTTCACCCCGCTTCATCCACGCGCGATGGGCCCGAGCGCCGACGCCATAGAGGATCGCTGACATGCGTCGCGCGCGCACGAAGACCCGATCAGGAGGTCGAAGGGCCACAGCGGTCGAGTACCTCTTCGATCATGGTCCGGGTCTGCATAACGCTGCCCCGATGGGATTCGAGGGTCTCTCGGCCGATTTCTCCTCGCACGCGACAGGCTTCGAGATCATCGAAGCCCGCGACGATCTCCGCGGCGAGTGCCGCGGAGTTGGCGACCCTCTTTCCCGCCCCGCCGACCTCGAGAATCTCGACGACCTTTCGAACGTTCTCGACTCGCGGTCCGAAAAGCACCGGACAGCCTGCATGGACGGGTTCTACGAGATTGTGCCCACCGACAGGAGCAAGCGTGCCCCCGACGAAGGAGATCGAGGCCGTCGCGTAGAGCGCGGCGAGCTCGCCGAGCGTGTCCAGGACGAGCACCTCCCCCGGCACCAGATGTCGACCCTCGAGTTCGCTGCGGCGATGAACCCGGCGCAAGCGCTCCTGGCACAGGCGAACGATCTCATGGGCGCGACCGATCTCGCGAGGCGCAAGGACCAGGATGAATCCATGACCCGCTTTTTCGGCGCTGTCCATCCCGTCGAGAAGCGCTCGCTCTTCGCCTGGATGTGTACTCCCCCCGATCACGACCGGCGCATCCGAGAGCGCGCGGATCAGGTCGATCGCGAGGGCCGGCTGATCCGACGGCGGGTCGAGTTTGAGATCGCCGGTTACGCGCACACGCGCTTCAGGCACTCCGAGCTCGACGAATCGGTCCGCGTCCAGATCGGTGCGAGCCCCCACCGCGGCCACGCGCCGCAGGGTCGGACCCATCAGACGACGAAGCTTTCGATAGCGTGGGAAGGATCGGTCCGACAGCCGTCCCGAGGCGACGACGACCGGGACCGCGTGGCGCGCACAGGCGGCGATCCAGCTCGGCCAGAGTTCGGTCTCGATCAGGACCGAGAGCCGGGGGCGACCCCGGCCAATCGCAGCCTCGACGCACCAGGGGTGGTCCAGGGGAGCCAGACTCGAGTCGAGACTCGGCAGATCCCGCCGAAAGATCTCGCGCCCGGGGAGCGTCGAGGCCGACGCGCGCACCCGGTGGCCGGCTTCCCCGAGTGCCCTCAGTAGCCGGGTCGCGGCCTTCGCCTCACCGACACTCGATGCGTGCACCCAGATGCTCTCCTCGGCGCTCCAGTCGATTCGACCGAGTCGCTCCCCGAGCCCGTGACGCAGCCGCGGCCGCACGAGCAGCGCCGCGGCCGCCAGCGGGGACAGACCAATGGCCATCAGGGCGGCCAGGCTATGACGCAGCGGTCCCAAGCATTTCCTCCACGAGCTGTGCCGTCCGCGCGGTCGCACCCGGCAAACCGAGCAGGCTCCGCGCGCGCCGGAGCGCTTCGATCTGGTTCCGAGCCGCGGGGCTCGGCACACGTTTCTCCGCGGTCGGCTCCTTCGCCACTGCGAGTGCCGCCATCGGATCTGCAAAGAGTGGCGCAAGTGAGGCCGCGATTCGATCTGGTGTCGCATCCCCCTGTAGCAGTTCTGGGACGATCACCTTCCCCGCAATCAGATTCGGCATCGCCACCGACGAGACCTGCGCGGAGAGCGAAGCGATCGCCGCCGTGAGCGGATGAATTCGTCCAACCACCACCATCGGTCGCTCGCGCAGCATCAACTCGACCGTCACGGATCCCGGTTTCGTGACCGCGACGTCGATCGCGTCGAAAATTGTCTGGCCACCGGGCTCGAAGCGAACCGGACCGACGATTCCGGTCTCCCGAGCCAACGAGCGAATCCAGTCCGGATCGAGTGACGGGGCCAGTCCGACGACCGCCTCGAGATCTGCGAGTCCGGGCACTCGTTCCCGCAGCCTCGCGAACGCCGCGAGTTGACGCGGGAGATGACTCGTGATCTCGTTTCGTCGACTCCCGGGAAATATTCCCAAGAGCGGAGCCGTCGCATCGAATCCGTGCAGCTGGCGCGCCTTCACCCGAGTTTCGGGAACCACAGGACTCGCAATCGGACCATCGAGATACGGATGGCCGACGAACTCGACCTCGACGCCCCGGTCACGATAGAAGTCGGCCTCGAAGGGGAAGAGCACCGCAATGCGATCGGTTCGTGCCACCAGCTTGCGCAGCCGCCCCGTTCGCCAGGCCCAGACCTGCGGAGCGATGAAGTAGAGAATGGGGGCGTTCGATCTTGCTCGAACGTGACGGGCAAAGGGAAGGTTGAATCCCCCGGAGTCGACGAGCACGACAAGCTCCGGCTGAAGTTCGCGCAGCGCGTGCGTCATCGAATACCAGGTTCGAATGATCCGCCCGAGACTGCCCGCGATTTCGAGCCCCCCGCCGATGGCAAGGGCACTCTGGTCCGCAATCAACTCGACTCCGGCGGCTTGCATCCTCGGCCCGCCGAGTCCAACGAACCGGGCGTCCGGCAGTCGAATCCGAAGTGCGCGAACGAGCCCGGCCGAATGCGCCTCGCCCGAAGCATCACCTGCGGAGATGAGGACCGTCGTCACGGCTCGACCCCCGTCCGGGATATTTGATCGCCCGCCGTACTCGCTCCACCAGCTCGAGCGCCGCGAGTCCGACGGTCCCATCGTTCTCCGGCGCCTTCCGGCTGCGGCACGCCGCGAGGAAATCGGCCCACTCGGCGTCGAGTGGCTCGCTCCACTCTTCCCGCGCTCTGGTGTGTCCGGGGGTGTCGTCGATCTGCTCTTCCAGGAGATCGACCTCGACGGTCGCATGGCGGCCCTCGATGGTGATCTTGCGCTCCCGTCCCGAATCCACCCGACTCGCGCGCAGGCGGGTTCGGCAGCCCGACGCGAAGGAGATCTCTGCCTCGGCCTCGTCCAATCCTTCGTTCTCGACCGCTCGCCCCCACGCGACGATTTCGACGATCTCGTCCCGCACGATCCGACTCACCCAGTCGAGATCGTGCAGCATGAAATCCTGGACGACATCGATATCGAGTCCGCGCCGGTTGCTGGGGCTCGAGCGTACGACTTCGATCCTTCGTGGCACCCCGGCGCGGTGCACGGCGTCACGGAGTCGGGGATTGAACCACTCGACGTGACCGACCCCTAGAATTCGACCTCCAGTCCTCGCCATCCGGACGATTTCCCGGGCTTCCGACAGGGTCGAGAACATGGGTTTCTCGACCAGCACGTCGACGCCGCGTTCGAGAAACGGGCGAGCCACCTCTCCGTGGAGGTGCGTGGGAACGGCCACCACCGCCCCGTCGACCTCGCCCCAACAAGCCTCGAGCGCATCGAGCGCGGTGCCCCCGAACTCCTCGGTAAGACGCTCACTGCTTGCGAGATTTCGATCGACAACATTCGCGAGCACGCAGTCGCCAAAGCGCGCGGCTCGGCGGCTGATCGCCCGAGCATGCAGCCGCCCCATCGGGCCGGCTCCGATGACCGCCAGGCGAATCGGGATCACGCCTGCTCCAATTCGCTGTTCAGCGCCGGCTCGCGACCATCGGTTGAATCCATCGGCGCGGCGGTTTCGAAGCCCCACACCGCAATTCCGGCGTCGTCCGCCCGCGCACGAAAAGTCGCACCCGAAACGATCAGCGTCGAGCCCGCTTCGATCGCGAGCGCCGTCGCCCCAGCCGCCTCCATCGCACCAATCGTCCCAGGCCCGACCGTCGGCAGATCGAAGCGCCGATCTTGGCCGGGCCTCGACGCCTTGATGACCGTGTATCCCGAGCCACCGAGCTCCCCGGCTCGCCGAATCATGGCATCCGTCCCCTCTATGGCTTCCAATGCGATGACGCACTTCCTTCGGACCGCCGCGCACTGCCCCACGCCCAAGCGGCCCAGCCGCTCGACGACTCCGCGCCCGACCTCGAAGTCGGCGCGTTCGGATTCGCTCGGCTGACGGGTGGAGAGCGGCCCGGGCGCCGCGAGTAGCGGACGCAGGAGCCGATCCTGCAGAGCGACCTCGAAGCCACCCGCTTCCAGCCAGCTCGAGATCCCAGCGAGCAAGCCCTCGTCGTCCCAACCCCCTCGGTCCGCGAGCAGTCGGATCGCTTCCTGGTCGAGAGAGATCACGTTCTGTGGCCCGAGAAGATCGGTCTTCGAGAATTTCCCGACGATCAGGACCCGGTCGATTCTCGCGTTCGCAAGAACAGCAGAGAGTGCCGCGAGCTGTCCCAGGCGAGTCCGGTTTTCTCGGAGTCCAAGGCTGGGATCAGTGATGCCGTCGAACCCGAAGACCACACAGGCTGTCCCCTGCGCATCGAGCACCCTAACCGCCTCGGCAGGCAAACGTCCCCCGCCCGCGATCAGTCCCACCGTGGCGACGTGGTCGCGCTGATCGCTGGCCAGATCCATGCTGCCTCACACCCTCGATTCCGACCGAATACGAGGTTCTTCGAGATTCGTCCCGGCCCGAATATCCGGCCCGCCCGCCGCGGACCCGAACTCAAAAGGCTCTAGCGGCAGAAGCCACGTTCGGTCTTTCGCAGAAAGGATACGAGCCTTTCCACCTCCGGCACGGCTCCGATTTCTTCGTCGACGCGAACGAGCGCATCGACGAGTCTCAACTTCGACTGAAAGATCAGATGAAAGGCATGCTTGATCTGGCCCCGCGTCTTCGGTGTGAATCCCCGCCGTCGCAGACCGGCCGAGTTCAGCCCCACCAACCGCGCGCGGTCGCCCGCCACCATCGTGAAGGGAGGCGCATCGAGTGACAGTTTCGACCCGCCCGCCACCATCACGGATTCGCCCACACGTGCGTATTGATGGAGGCCCGTATAGGCCCCCAGGACCGCAAAATCGTCTATCTGGGTGTGGCCTCCGAGGCCACAGAAGCTGGCGATGATCGTGTGGTTGCCCACCTGACAGTCATGGCCGATATGCGCACTATTCATGATGAAGTTGTCGTCGCCGATCCGAGTGCAACGTCCTCCCCGCTCGGTCCCGAGGTTGATCGTCACGTGTTCCCGGATCTGGGTTCGGGCCCCGATTTCGAGACTCGTGGCCCCACCCGTCGACTCGCGATCCTGGGGAGCGCCCCCGAGACACGCATGGGAGAAGATCCGACAATCGGGTCCGATCTTGGTCCGACCGATCAAGGTCGCGTGCACGCCGATTTCGACTCCACTCCCGAGTTCGACCTCGGCGCCGACGAACGCAAAGGCACCGATCGTCACGTCAGGTGCCAGAACCGCACCCTCTTCGACGCAAGCAGTGGGGTGAATGGTCGGCATTCGTCTCAGTCTCTCGAGTTGATGATCTTGATCACCTGCTCGGTCACGTCGAGGGCTTCACGGCTGTAGACCAGTCCCAGTCCGGGCGCGTCACTGAGGAAGATGGCCGCGTATCCCCCGTCTCGCCCGAGCTCACGAATGACGTTGAGAAATTTTTCCTGCAGCGGTGCGATCAGACGCTGCTGGTCGATCTCGAGCTTGCTTTTCTCTTCCTGTCCCTGGGACTCGATGCGATTGCGGAGCTCGGCCAGATCCAGTTGCTTGGTCTGAAGCGCCTCCTTGGACATCACGAACTGTTTTGCCTTCAACTCGTTCTGGAGCGCTTCGAGCTGCTCGATCAGCGGAGAAATCCGACCCTGGGCTTCCCTCGCCTTGCGCTCGAGTTCCTCCTGCGCCTTCCGCCCGCTGTCCGACGTGGCGAGTACCTGCTGGGCATCGACGAATCCGATCTTGGAGTCCTCCGCCTGAATGGGGAGCCCCCAAGCGAGGACGACCGCTACGGCAATGAGTAGGACGACGTTCCTGAACTTCATGATCTCTCGACTCCCAGAATACGAGACGGCCTGGTGGACCGTCCTCGCTCAATTGATTTGACCTCGACTACTCGGAAGCAACCCCGCGAGCTCGTCCTTCCCGCTCGGTCCGACGGGTCCAGTCGCGTGTCTCGAATCAGATCCCGATTCCGCCGACCGAGAACTCGAAGACCGGGCTCGATTCGTCGGAACGCGGATCGATCGGAAATCCAAGAACCAACTGGAGTGGGCCGAAGGGTGAAAACCACAACACACCACCGCCGTAACCGTAGCGCCACTCGGAGGCGTCGAACAGGATATCTCCTTCCACGAAAGCGTTGCCGCCGTCGATGAAGCCGATTCCGATCAGGCCGATCTCTTCCGAGATCGGGAAGCGGTATTCGAAACTACTGCTGATGAACGAGTTACCACCGATCACCTGGGTCTCATTGATATCATCGAAGTCATCGTATTCTTTGTCGGTGATCGAGTTGCAGACGCCGTTCTGATTTCCGAAGTTCGGATTCGGAAAACTATCCTCACAGACGGCGACGATCTCTCCTGTCGCGGGGTTGCTACGAATCTCGGTGCCCACGGGATAATAGACGCGTCCTGAAGCCAACTCGGTGAATCGGAGTTCCGCGCGACGCGGGCCCACCGATCGTCCCTCGAATCCACGCAAGCGCGTGCTCCCCAGCCCACCCAGGAAGTAGCGTTCAGTCAGAGGCAAGCGGACATCGTCATCGACCTGATCGAGATTCGCGACGTTCGTGCAGTTCGCCGGATTCGCGCAGACCGCCGAGTTCTGGAAGCCGAGATCGAAATCGCTCACCTGATTGAACGGCAGGGCAAAGCCCATCCGCGTGCTGACCACGAAGGTCGATTCATCGATCAGCCAATCCGGCGCGCCGAAATAATAGCCACCGCGCGCTTCGAGGCTGAGGAATCGGGAGAAGCCACCCAGGCCCGCATACTCGATCCCACCGCTGGCAAGATAGCCGGCCGTCGGCGCGAATCGGTCATCGCGCCGATCGATCCCGATGTTCAGGCCCAAGCGGCTCGTTACCTGGCGACCTTGCAGAACCTGACGCGTGATCGGAGAAGCGAGCGCATTCAGATCTGCTTCCTGCTTGATCTTGCGCTGGGAGTAGCCGTATCGAAGCGAGATGGAGGCGCTGTTGTCGACCGTGAGCGGATGGCCCACGGCGAACTCCACGCCCTGCTGGCTCTGCTCGAAATCGTCGTAGCGGATCTGAGTCAGAAACGCGGTCCCACTGAAGCTGAACGTCGTCCCCAGAAAATACGGATCCGTGAGCGAGATGAAATAGCGACTCGAGTTCCCGCCGAGATCCGCCGAGATATTCGCGCCATATCCGCGACCGAAGAGATTCGACTGAGAGAGGGAAGCAGTAAAAATGAAGCTGTCCGCCGAGGAAAAGCCGGCGCCGAAACTGAAAGCGCCCGTGGGATGTTCGACGACGTTCACATCGAGGTCGAGTTGAGATGGATCCTCCGTCGTGTTGGGTTCGAAAGCGACGTCTTCGAAGTAGCCGAGACGTCTGATCCGGAAGCTGCTGACCTGAAGCGCACGGGCCGAATAGAGCTGGCCCTCGACGAGCCGAATTTCCCTTCGGATCACCGAGTCGACGGTTCTCGTGTTGCCACGAACATCCACATTTCGAACGAAGTAGAGCGGTCCCTTCTCGACGGTGAACTCGACGTCAACGACGAGTTCTTCCTGGTTCGTCTGCGTGATCGGATTCACGTTCGCGAAAAAGAAGCCACGGTCCGTGTAGTGCGCCTCGAGAATTTCGACGTCGGAAGTCAAATCTGATCGGCTGAAGATCTCCCCCTCTTCGAGCTGGATCTTCTTTCTCAGCGCCTCGAGATCGATCGTCTCGTCACCTTCAACGGTCAATTTTCCGACGCTGAACTGGGGCCCTTCGATGATCTTGACCTTGAGAAAGAGCCCATCTTCACGAGCGTCTACCTCCGGACCGATCACCCTGGACTGCACATAACCGTTGTCGGTGTAGCGTTTTTCGATCATCCTCAGATCCCGAAGAAAGATCGGCTCGGAATAGGTTCCTGTGCGATCCAACCAGCTCGTAGCCCAGGAATAGAATTTCCAGGTCTTCGTCGAGAAGCCCTCAGTGAGTTCCGTGTTGGTGAAGGCCTCATTGCCGTCGAATTGGATCTTGCGAAGCTTCAGCTTCTCCTTCTCCTCGACCTCGAAATTGATCGCGATCGAGCCGTCTGTGATCTCTTCGATCTCGAACCCGACCTCGGCCAGGTAGTAGCCTTCCGATCGATAGAGAGCGGCAATTCGATCCCGATTTTCGCGAAGCAAGGGGTAGTCGAGGGGAACGCCGGTCGTGATCGTCAACGCTTCCTTGATCTTGTCGCCATCGATATTGTCGTTGCCCGAGATCGCAAGCTCCCGGATGACCGGACTCTCCTCGACTTCGACGATCACTCGCAAGCCATCGGGCGTCTCCTCCGTGTAGACGCGCACATCGCTGAAGAATCCCTGCTGGAATACCGCTCGGACGTCGCGCGAGATCTGTGTGCGGTCGATGGGAGAGCCAACGGCGGTCCGAAGGCGAGCTCGAATCGCATCCTCTTCGACGCGCTTGTTCCCCCGAATCAAGAGTTCTGCCACCGGGACCGCAGAAGCGCCGCTGGCGGCGGCGCCGGCGAAGATCCGCTCGGCCCTCACCACCTGAAAGATGAGAGCCACGCCCCCATCGACCTGCTGGGAGCGCGCAACGACGTTCGCAATTCTTGGATCGCCGGAGAGCCGGCGACGATCCGCTTCCAGTTCCGCAGGATCGAAGAGCGCTCCGCGGCGCAAGAGTAGGTCCGCCATTAGCTCGTCTTCGATCGGACCCGCACCCTCGAATCGAATCTCGACGACCCGCTCGGGACTTCCACCGAGAATCGTCGCCGCGATCTGCTCGGCGAGTTCGCCTAGCCGGTCGAGCAACTCGCGATCGCTGTCTGCCGTCAGCACCAGCGACGTGCTCGATGCGTTCGGACTTGCGGTCACCACGCGCACATCGACGCTATATCGACCCGCGAGCTCGGTCACGCTCCCCGAGACCAGGCCATCCAATCCGAGCGACTCGGAACGAACACGCAACGCCGAATCCGAGCGATCCAGGTCTCCCGCGAGGAGTCCAGCCGCCTGGACGGCCTCGATATCTCGATACGCGACCGCCCCGACTTCACCACCCGCCTCGATCCGCTGAGCGAGAAGCTCGTCGAGCGTTCCGCTCAAGAATCCGAGTGCGGCCTCGCTGTGGAGGCGAAAAGGCAGCACGGCGATCTGTTTCGAGGCGCGCTTCGAAAGCACGAGCGCGCCGTATTCGACGGGCCCGTCCTCGACATTCGCTTCCTGGGCGAGAGCCGGAATCCCGCTGAGAAAGGAAGACAGAGTGACGAGCAGGACGAGCGTCGAAATTGTGACATCCGAGAAGTGCGAACATGGAGTAAGGATGCGCGTACGCGCGATGGGCCACCGCATGGCCTTCATCGTCCATCCCTCCACGTTTCCTTCGCCAGGCCGCAACTCATCCCTCGCTCCTTGCCGAATCGTCACGAACAGCGGGCCGATCCAGACGTCCGCAGATCGCACGACGCGCAGGATGGACCGTTCCACTCGGGGAGATGGACCCGGATCGGCCTCCCGCAGCCGGACCGCGAACAGGCATCACTCGGACCCGAGCCGAGGCCGGACGCCTCTCGCGCCTCCCCCCACCGACGACGGGCCGCTTCGAAGCGGCGGAGGGTATGCAACGGTCGCACCCCTTTCAACCGCCAATCTCCTCGGAAACACCGCAATGACGCGCAGTTAGCTTGATTGCAGCCAGCTCGAAACCGGCCCTCGGCGAATCTAACCAGGATCGTCTCCGCGGTGTCCAAACTGGTTCTGGTCGGGCCACGTCCCCCGGCCCGGTGCGGGCCGGGAACCGGCTGAATTGTCACGCCCGGCCGGGTGGGAGCCTGATTCGACTCAAACGACCGCCGTGCCCGCGTCGCTCTCGTGAAGTCGGCCGGCGTTCAACACGAGAATCCGGCCTAGCTGATCGGCCATACGCTTGCTGTGAGTGACCACGACCAGCGTCGTCCCGCGCGTCCGATTCATCTCGAATAGCAGCTCCGAGACCTGATCCCCGGTGGCGGGATCGAGATTGCCGGTCGGCTCATCCGCCAGCACGAGGGGGGGATCGAGCACCAACGCCCGAGCCACAGCGACCCGCTGGCGCTCGCCGCCGGAGAGCTTGCCGACACCGTGTTCGAGTCGGTGCGACAGGCCGACGTCTGCCAGCATCCCCTCCGCGCGGGTGCGCATCTCCTCGGGTAAAACCCCTTGGATCAACCCGGGCATCATCACGTTCTCGATCGCAGTGAACTCGGGCAGGAGATGGTGGAACTGGAACACGAACCCCAGGAATCCACCCCGCAGTGCCGCGAGTTCCTCACGCGGGCGACCGAAGACGTCCTCCCCTCGAAAGCGAAGGGTCCCCGACGTCGGATGATCGAGGGTGCCGAGAATGTGCAGGAACGTCGATTTCCCAACTCCCGATTGTCCAACGATCGCGATCCGATCACCTGAATGGATATCGAGATCGAGTCCCCTCAAGACCTCGACCCTCCCGCCCCCGGTCTCGAAGGAGCGCTCGAGATCGCGAATCTCGACGAGGGGCCCCGTCGCGACGGACTTCGGCGTGGCCGGCGTCACCACGATGCCCGGTTCTTCACTCATGCCTCAACCCCGCGGCCGGATCGATACTCGCGCCTTGCCGGCTGGGCAGAAGCGTCGCGCCGAGAGAGAGAATCATCGCAATCGCGGCAACCCCGGCGACTTGTATCGGGTCGACCTGTGAGGGCAGGTCGCTGAACTGATACACGCTGGCCGGCAGGGTATCGATCCCGGTGACACCCTCGATCACATCCTGGATCCAGGCCAGCTGCCCCGTCACCGCGATTCCGGCCACGACCCCGAGCACCGTACCGACCAGGCCGATCAGGGTCCCCTCGAGCGCAAAGATCCGCTCGATCAGGGCATCCTCCGCACCCATCGCCTTCAGAATCGCGATATCGCTCGACTTCTCCATGATCATCATCACGAGCGTCGCCACGATCACGAAGGCAGCGACGACCATGATCATCGTGAGCAGCAGGAACATCATCACGCGTTCGGTCTTGAGTGCCTGAAAGAAGGCGGGAAAGACTTCCTTCCAATCACGGCTGTAGTAGGGGTAACCGAGATTGGCCTCGACCAGGGCACCCACGATCTGGGATCGATAGTGATCCGTCGTGCGTGCCTCGATCCCATCGACGACGTCCCCGGTCTTTCGAAAATCCCGCGCCGCCTGGAGCGTGGTGTAGGTGAATGCCTCGTCGTATTGATAGAAACTCGATTCGAACACCCCAACGACCGTGAAACGCTTGAGACGGGGTCCCGGGCCCATCGGAGTCGGGGGGCCGCCAAAGGGCGAAATCAACAACATCCGGTCGCCCTCGACCAGCCCCATCGACATCGAGAGATGTCCCCCGATGATGATTCCCGGCGCCTTCGGGTCGTCCCCGAGCGACGCGAATCGGGCGATCAAATCCGGAGTATTCTCCTCGTCGAGCACGCGTAGATCATTTTCGAGGTCGGTCACGTTTCCGACGGTCGCCGGATCGATGCCCCGGAGTCGAACGCTCGCGATCTGACCCTGGCTTCCACGCACCATCCCCTCGGCGTCGACGTAGGGGCTCGCGGCCTCGACGCCCGGCGTTCCGACTACGGCTGCCAGTACATCCGCGTGGTCCAGGAAGGGGCCGAAGCTGCTGTGAACCGTAAAATGGGCGCGATTGCCGAGGATCTCGTCTCGCCAGGTCTGCTCGAAACCGTTCATGACCGAGAGCACGACGATGATCAGCCAGACGCCCGCCGCGATCCCGACTACGCAGATCGCGGTGATTGCGGAGATGAAGACCTGGCGCCGTTTCGCGACGAGGTACCGGAGCGCGATGAACCATTCGACCGAGCCACGCATCGAGAGGAAGCCCGCGATCGCCAGGGGGATCAAGCCGAGGATGATCGTGCCCGTCACGAGGCTCAGGATCAGCGCGGACAGGGCGCCGGAGGCCTGCATCGTCGATTCAGGCAGGAAGAGCACGAGCACGCCTGTAAACAGCCCAGCGCTGGCGAGCCAGAGCAGGTGTTCGAGGGTCGAGGCAGTCCCCCGCCTTCGCCAACGGCGAATCAACCAACACAAGGCGGCGGCGATCCCCGCCGCACCGAAAGCGGCAGCAGCCAGGAGGGGCGGGCCGGAGGAGGCCATTGCGATGCCTACGCCGACCGCCGCCACGCCGGTCGCGAGTCGACTCATCGCCGCCTGCGAGAGGAAGCGGATCATGATCCAGGCAAGCAACAGGAAGAAAACGGTGGACACCGACACCACGCCCAGATTTCCCAGGAAACCATCGAGCCACTCGTCCCAGCGATAGTTCGCGTCGGCCGGAAAATTTTCCACCGTCGCCATCAGTGACAGAATCAGAACGACGAGTACGGCGGAGATCAGCGGACCGACAAAGCCTTTCGCCACCCGCGCGAAGCGGTCGAGCACGAGCAGCGCCGACCCGAGATAGACCAGGGTCATCGCCACGATGCCGGCGGCCAGGCCGATGATGAACGCAACGGCGAGACTCCCGCCGGCGGCGTCCAGGCTGGTCCAGAGACCTTCCATTCGCCCTAACCCTTCCCGCCAACTGGATGGCCGGTCGGGGTCGTCTGGACTCGATCGCCCTGAGCCAGCAGCGTCGCACGAATGAATGCGTCGAGGTCGCCGTCCAGGACTGCCTCGACATTGCCGATTTCGATATCCGTGCGGTGGTCCTTTGCCCGCTGTTGCGGATGCAGGGTATAGGACCGGATCTGGCTACCGAATCCGATCTCGCGCTTCTCGCCCGTCAGCTCTTCGAGTCGCTCCTGTTGCGCGCGCCGTTCGATTTCGAAGAGCTTCGCCCGCATGATCTTCATTGCGGTCGCTCGGTTCTTGTGCTGAGAGCGCTCATTCTGGCATTGCGCGACCGTCCCGGTCGGCAGATGAGTGAGTCGCACGGCCGAATCGGTCTTGTTCACGTGCTGTCCCCCTGCTCCGCTGGATCGATAGGTGTCGACCCGAAGATCGTCCTCGTCGATTTCCACGTCGATCGCATCATCGATCTCGGGAACCACCGTTACGCTCGCGAAGGCCGTATGCCGGCGGGCGTTCGAGTCGAAGGGCGAGATTCGCACCAGTCGGTGGACGCCCTGTTCCGTATTCAGGTAGCCGTAGACGTATTCGCCTTCCACCCGGAGGGTCACCCCACGGATTCCCGCTTCCTCCGCGGGCTGAAAATCGAGGATCTCCGTCTTGAACTCACGCCGTTCCGCCCAGCGTAGATACATCCGAAGCAGCATCTCCGCCCAATCACAGGCATCGGTTCCGCCCGCCCCCGAATTGATCGACAGCAGCGCATTCGAAGCATCGTGCTCACCCCCTAGCAGCTGCTGAATCTCCGCGTCATCGAGCAGCGAGGCGATCTCGTCGCACTTTTCGATTCCCTCGCGGAACGTCTCCGCGTCCTTGGCCTCACCGGAGAGTTCCCACAACACTTCGGCGTCCTCGAGTCCGCTCTCGACACGGTCATGGAGGACGAGTTCGGATTCGACGGCATTCTTCTTGCGACCCACGGCCTGGGCCGCCTCGGGATCGTCCCACAGGTCGGGACGTGCCATATCGACCTCCAGCTCTACGAGCTGGGCGCGAAGACGGGCTACGTCAAAGACGCCCCCGGAACCCATCGAACCGCTTCCGCAGGTCCTGAACCCGCTCTCCGAGCTCAGCGACGTCGAAATGTGCGTCATTCTCCCCACTCATGACTCTTGATCCTCTCCTCGGGCCCCGCACGAAGGTGCGCTCGCCCGTCATTCTGTAGCGATTACGAAACCGCGCGCTCGCGTGGGTTCCCCCTCTCGCGATTGCGTTCCTCGATGCGTGATCGAATCAGGGATCCGACCGAGACCACGACACAGCCCCACGCGAAGACATCCCCATAGCGCGCATAGAACGTGGCCTTGGCGTGCTCTGCCGGAAGTGCGACCTCTCCGATGACGATCGCCTCCTCGAACAAGGGGCTCGCTGAAACGACCTTCCCCCTCCCATCGATGACGGCTGAAATCCCCGTGTTCGCAGCGCGCACCGTCGGCAGGCCGTTTTCGGCAGCGCGCATCGCCGTCATCGCCAGGAACTGGTGGGGGGCTCCCGTCCGACCGTACCAGGCATCGTTGGTGATCGCGAGCAGGACCCGAGCGCCCTGCGCTGCGAACTGCCTCACCAGGTGTGGAAAGAGCAGCTCATAGCAGATCGGTACGCCCACCGGGATCCGAGCCGGCCCCTCCCCCGTCGCGATCAGCTGCATGTTTCGCGGGGCGTGTCCCGCGGTCACATCCGTCGAGGACAGCCCTCGTGCGAGGGACTGGAAGAAATGCCCCAGAAACCCGCGCAAGGGGACGAACTCGCCGAAGGGAACCAGATGAGTCTTGTCGTATCGATCTCGCACCGTGCCATTGGGATCGAATTGAAAGGCACTGTCGAAGAAGGCCGAATATCGGCGACCGTCCTCGTCGATCTCGACCCCCATCCCGCCGACCACGAGGGAGACGTCGTAGCGTCTGGCGAGCACCGCAAGTCGCGACCGCAGGCCGGGATCATGCTCGATCAACCCAGGTACCGCCGTCTCGGGCCAGACGATCCAATCGACCTCCACGTCCCCCGCCGCCGCTTCTTCGCTCAGCCGGAGGTAGGTCGCAAGAATCCGTGTCTTTCGATCGGCCTCCCATTTTTCGCCTTGGTCGATGTTGCCCTGGATCGCGGCCACGCGGACCGTCGAATGACCCGGGGTCTCTTCGACCTCGCCCATCATCACGAAGCCGATGGCGTGGGCCGCCAATACGACTCCGAGCGTCACAGCGAACCGGCGATGGGCCGATGTGCTTCGGTCGAGCCAGGATTGCGCAGCCGCCAGTCCCACCGCCACGGCCGCGAAGGAGAGCCCATAGACCCCCGCCCATCGCGTCCAGGCCAGCAGCGGGAGATCGAGATGGAGAGCATACCCCAGAGTCCCCCATGGAAATCCGCCGAGAAAGTGGCAACGCGCCCAGTCCAAAGCGACCCAGAGCGATGCCCCCACGAGCATCCCGGCCGCGGATCGTGAACCGATCCGCGTCCACGCCCAGGCAAAAAATGCCGTAAATACGGAGACGTAGAGCGCCGGCACGATCGGTGCGAGTACGCCTAACACCAGAGGCATTCCACCGTAGCGGACGGTCACGACCATGAACCAATAGAAGAAGACGGTGTGCCCGAGGAGGCTCGCCCAGAACGCGGCGCGGGCCGCGCGGCGCGGCGTGAGTCCATCGATCCCGACGGCGAGAACCGCCGGTACGAGCCAGGCGAGCAGGACACCGAGATCGATCGACTCGATGCCAGCGAGCCCTCCGGCCAAAGGGAGCTCATGTGGGAATGCGAGAAAGGTAAATACGCCGAAGAGAGCGAGTGCACCCCGACGTGCTCTCGGAATCTCGTCGTCGGACGGGTCCGCGACGCGCTCTTCCGGCGTGCTCACGATGGAATTACCCGCCAGAGACGTCGCTCCTCCGCTGCCATCACACGGGCTTCTTCGTCGCCTTCGTGATCATGGCCGATCAGGTGAAGGACTCCGTGGATCAAGAGCCTCGCCACGCGATCATCGAGCCCTCGGCGACGGTCTGCGGCCTGGGACGCTGCCGTCTCGACGCTGATCACGACATCGCCCAGCATCCCCGCACGATGATCGGAAAAATCGCCTTCCACCAGGGAAAACGAGAGAACGTCCGTCGGGCGTGGCTTGTCGCGCCATTCACGGTTCAATTCGGCAATGGTCGGATCGTCCACGAGGGCTACCGAGAGTTCCGACCGACTCTGGCCGATCGCAGACAGCACCGCGGCCGCGCGCTTTCGCAATCGCGCGACATCGACCTTGGATCCCCGGATCGCATCGGGCGGCCCGGAAATCACCACGCTCATTCGTCACCCTCGGACGCCCCGCCGCCTCGCCCAGGAGCTGTGCCTCCGGTTTCGGATTTCGATTTTCTGCGTGGCCCGGCCGCGCGCCCCACTTCTTCAGTGTCGCCGCCTCGACGGCTTCCGGCACGATCGTATGCCTCGATGATCGACTGAACCAGCGGATGACGCACGACATCCCGCGGTTCGAATCGCATGAAGCCGATCCCGCGCACCCCCTTCAGGATCCGCGTCGCTTCGATGAGCCCGCTCTGGGTCTCGATGGGCAGGTCAACCTGGGTCACGTCACCCGTGATCACCGCTTGCGAATTCTCCCCGAGACGTGTGAGGAACATTTTCATCTGCTCCCCCGTCGTATTCTGTGCCTCGTCGAGGATCACGAAGGAATCGTTCAACGTACGACCGCGCATGAATGCGAGTGGCGCGACCTCGATTGTTCCGCGCTCGATCAACCGCTGCGCCTTCTCCATGTCCATCATGTCGTGAAGAGCGTCGTAGAGTGGGCGCATATACGGGTCGACCTTCTCCGCCAGATCTCCGGGCAAGAATCCGAGCCGCTCGCCCGCCTCGACCGCTGGGCGAGTGAGTATGATCCGAGAGATTTCCTTTCGGTGCAGCGAGGCGACCGCCATCGCCATCCCAAGATAGGTCTTGCCCGTGCCCGCCGGTCCGATCGCGATCGCTACATCGTGTTTCCGGATCACGTCGACATAACGTCGCTGCGCCAGGTTCTTCGCGCGGATGACCCTGCGCGAGCCACGACTGAGGATGTTCTCGTAGACATCGCTCAGCTGGACATCGGGCTCGGCGCTCAGCATCCGGATCACATGACGAACGTCGGCGTTTCGTACCGCCTGACCCCGTTCCAACAGCACATAGAGTTCGCCGAGAACACGACGAGTCAGCGCCACCCGATCCGGCTCACCTTCGAAACGAACTTCATTTCCGCGCGCGTGGATGCGCACGCCAATCGACCGTTCGAGCAGACGAAGCGTTTGTTCACCGTCTCCGTAGAGTGCGATGGCCAACCCATTGTCGTCGAATGTCAGACCGTCCCCGATCTCGTCAACGCCGACTTCGCCGCCTTCCTGTTGTGACTGGTCGTCTCGTTCTCGGGTCAGGGAGAGCTCCTTGCTCAGGACTCTCAGCCATTGGAGTGAGAGTCTTCAGGGGTCGGCCTTCATCGCCATCCGAAGCCATCTCTGGAATTGCATCGCGTCAGTCGACCGGCGCGAGCAGGACGACCTCCTCGTCCCGGACAACGTAATAATAGTCGGCGAGCCGCGACGGAGTCAACGAATCGAGCCAGTCGCTGTCCCGTCCTTTCAATTCCTCGAGCTGATCGGGATAGCGACCCGTCTGGAAGAAATACACCTCGAGCTGATTGCGGATCAGCTCCGTCTCGTAGCGGCTCCCGAAATGATCGACCGCACGGACCGGGATCGCCGAACCCACCAAACCACCGGTCGCATTCGCCTGCCCGAGGGTCGTCACCGCGAAGACACCCAGCACACCGATGGGCAGGAGGGTCGCCAGGGCCGTTCGGAGCATCGGCAAGACCGGCGCTCGGTTCCTTCTCGGCCGCCCCCGTCGGGTTCCTCGCCTGGACCGCGCGTCAGCGACTTCCACCACACCGGCCTGGCGAAGCTCGGCCAGGGCCCGAGTGGCCTCGAAGGTGCCGATTCGAGAGAGATCGATGATGCGGCGAACGTTCATCCGCCCGTCGACGAGCTGTAGGACTTTCTCCGTATGGCCGAGGCGGGCCTCGGCATCGGTCTTCGTAGCCGCACGCGCTGCTGCGAGATTGCCGACGCGGCGAAACACCAATTCTTCGGAGGGGACGACTTCCGCGAACATCTGCCACTCATCGAGGATTCGCAGGCCGTCCATCAGAATTTGTTCGGCCCCGAGCAGATTCTCGGATTTGGTGTCATGACTGATCTGTTCAGCCGTGAAGTTGAAGTCGCCACTCTTGCGGCGCATCACGTCGAAGACCGTCTCTTTGGTGAGCAGATGCTGCACCTCGGCGAGGGTCCCTGCCTCGATCAGGCCGGTCGCCAGAAGCAGGTCCGAGAGCGGCCGGGCTGACCGTTCGCTCTCGAGTTGGAGGTCGTCGAGTTGCTCGCGAGTGAGGTAGCCCGAGCGAACGAGCTGAGTTCCCAGAGGCTCTCGCTCGAGGCGTGACCCCGCTGGCCCACCGCGAACGACGCGCCCCTCGTCGAAGGCGAGAAAAATGGAATCCTCTTCGCCAACCACGACGAGCGTTCCGGTCTTCCGCTGCTGCCCGATCAGCTGGAAGACCTCTGCGATTCCGAAATCCCGTAGATTTCCGTGCAGCGCAACGGACATGATTTTCTCCCTAGCGGCTCTTGCGCACGATGAGGCTGACGACGACCACCGCGGAATAGGCGAACGCCGCAAACAAACCCGGGAGCGCGAAGCACAGAACCGCCGCGCTTCCCATCAACATGGGATCCGAGAACACGCCCGTCGGCCAGGCCAACCACGTCGCCACCCAGCTGAACAGAATGAGTCCGAAGATCGCGAAATCCGGTCGTCGAGCTGCGAAGCCTGCCATCCCGGGAATCAACAGAGACAAAGCCAGCCAGATCTTGTCGTAGCGGCCGTCGCGCTCAGAGAGCGCCTGAAGGCGTGCCATGCGAAGCGACGGGTCAGTCGCCTCGGGATACTGGAAGAGATGGTGGCAGTCCTCGCAGGTCTCGTCGCTCCAAACCGTCTCTTCACATCGCGTACAGATCCGGTGCCCACAGCGTCCGCATCGACTCGCGTGATCCCATGTGTTGGCGAAGAGCATCGAGAGAAGCGCGATCAGCGCGAATGCCCCGCCCGTGACATGCCAGGTCTCGCCCAGGGGCCCGGGAACGAGCGCCGCGATCGCGCCCGGGCGAGTCGTTTGAGAAAGCGCGAGCGTCAGTAATCGGTCCCGCAGCAGCGAGACCGGAAAAGCGACATCCGCCACGAGCTCCGCGTCGCCCAGGTTCGAGAGCGCGGCGACCTCCTCGTCCCCAACGCGTTGCGCACGGACCAACGTCGCGTCGTATTCCTCCATGCGAAAAGCGCTGGCGTAGGCCTGACTGAGATCGAAAAGCACGGTCGGCGAGCTGTCCTGAGCCGCCGCCCGCTCATAGAAATCGATCGCCGCGTCGATGTTCCCGCGGCGCTTTTCGACATTGCCGAGGTTTGCGAGCGCGACGGAATCACTCGGATACCGCGCGATCACCGAATTCATCCGCTCGCGAGAGACCTCGTCGAGACCATGTCGCCGCGCGTGATAGGCCAGCGCGTGAGACGCCACCAGATCGTCGTCGAAGGCTTCTCCGAGCCGAGCGACATCCGCCGCGGTCTCGCTCCCCGCCAGAACCAACATCGCGCTATGCACGACCGGATCCCGATCGAGTAGTTGGGTCACGGCCGAGGCGAGCTGTGCGAGTGGATGGAGTCCGATGACCAATAGCACCGCGGCCATGACCAACGCGTTGCGCTGGCGGGACTTCCCATACGCGAAGCCCAGCGTAAACAGCACGAGCACAAACCCGAGCAGCCCTTCGCCGAAGACCAAGGGCGCCAGGACGAGTGCGGAGAGCGCTGCGAAGCGTGCGAACGCCGGCATATTCCCGCCCATCAGATCGCCGAGGTCATGGGCCGCGTGGGGGAAGACCTGAATCGACGCGAGCAGCATGAAGCCGAGTGAAGTCGCCAAGACCACCGCGAGGAGTATCAGCGCAAGATTCTCAAGCAGCCAGAGTTGTACGGCCAGACTCACTCCGACCGCCCAGACCGCCGAGCCGAGGGCCGCGATTGCGGCGCCCGTGTCATCGCTGCGCCACAGCGCGATCGCGTGGTCGATCTGGAAACTGGGTACACCGGGGGCGAGGTCCCTCGCGAGCGCAGTGAAGAGCGCTGGATCCTCCTTGCTGAACTCGGCGGCGATCACCGCGGCCGGCGCCGTCAGATCTCCGAGGCCGAGTTCGAGCCGGGTCCGCAGAAGCGCCGCCGCTCGTGCATGCGGCGTGGCCGGCGCGTCCTGCCAGCCTGCCACCACCTGCTCTCGCGCGACTTCGACGGGCCTGGCGATCGCGGGCCCCTCCTCGCTGAGCCACGGGTCATCGACCGGATCCACGATGACCGCCTCGGCGACAACCGGGATGTTTCGAATCCTGTGCGGAGAGGGCTCCTCCGACGAAGCCGAGAAGGCGATGAGTAGCCCGACGAGGGCGAGAATCAAATGTGCAAGCGACCGGCGACTGGCCAACCGAAACTCCTTCGCTGCGGATGGATGCAGTCCTCGATATCGGTCGATCGAAGCCGCCCCTGAAGATATTCCCGTGGGGATAACCGCCTCTGAGATCGAGCGTGGCCTGCCGGCTCTCGACGTCCCAGCAATCGCCCACTATGATGCGCCGCCCACCAGCAAGGAGAGGCCGCCTTGGCCAACCACAAATCCGCCCTCAAGCGAATCCGCCAATCAGAAACCCGCCGCAAACGCAACCAACACGTCCGCACCCAGATGCGCACGATGGTCAAGCGTTGTCGCGAGGCACTGGACTCCGGCGATGCCGCGAAAGCCACGGATGCCTTCAAAGTCGCTGAACGTGAGATTCGTCGCGCCGCCACCAAGGGCATCATCCCGAAGACTCGGGCCGACCGCAGCGTCGGACGGCTTGCCCGCGCGCTGAACTCCGTGCTCGGCGCTTCTTAGACCTGATTAGACCTGATTAGACCTGATTAGACCTACATAGCTCCCGATCGACCAATCAGACCCCAATCGCAATGCGGGACCAGAAAAACCAGTACGGGCTTTCAGGCCGAGTGCGATCGCGGTCGCTTGTCCACTTCCGTTTCGGATTCCCAGGCACCTCCGATCGGATTGTGGCCCCGGGGTCACGGGGTCACGGGGTCACGGAAATGGGTCAGCTCGCGAGGCCGAGCACGAGCTGCTCGAGCGCACGTTCCGAACGCATGACGCTTGCGCCCTTCAATTCCACGTCCGCGCGATGGATGGCACGTAGGCAGGTCACGAGCCGGCGCGCCGGATAGCGACGAGCCTGCTGTTCGAGCTTCCGTACGACGAAGGGAGGCCCGGCGACGGATTCACCGTGACCGACCCGAACCAATCGCCGAAAATGGGATGCAAGCGCACCGAGGATCGCGGGCGGCGCCGATCCCTGCGCCAGCAGCCGAGACAACAGGCTGACCGCTTCGGCCACCTTGCCCTGTCCAATCGCGTCGGTCAGATCCCAGATCGATTCCTCCGCCACCGCCGAGACGGAAGCCTCGACGTGTTTGCGGGTCACGGGCTCACCGGGACCCGCAAGCAGGGCTGCCTTCTCGATCTCCTGGCGCAACAGCAGCAGCTGCGGCCCGACCCGATCCGCTAGCAGGGCTGCAGCTTCGGACTCGAGTTCGATCCCCTGTCGGGTCGCTTCCTGGGCCAGGAATCCCGCCAACTCGCGGGCCTTCTTCGGGGCATCGCATTCCACGACCGCAGCCGGTTCTAGGAAGCTCTTCACCCACTTGTTTCGCTTGTCGACCTTCGCGGAAACGACCACGAGCACGCTCGAAGTCGTGTCGTCGATTCGCGACAACCAGGACTCGAGTACGCTTGCCCAGTTCGCATCGAGCCTCGCGCCACGACCCTCGGTCTCGCGCACGACGACCAGCCGCCGATCGGCCATGATCGGTAGATTTTCGAGTGCCTCTTCGAGGCGCCCCGGTACGACCCGCCCGACCTCGAGGCGGTCGAGATTGAAATCTCGTGGGCCCGTCGCGAGGACCGCGGTCTCGATGGCCTCGAGCGCGTCGTCGCGAAGCAGCGCTTCGGCTCCCGCCAGCAGATACGCTGGCCGGATATGTCCCTCGGCAAGTTCGGCCAACACCGCCTCGACCCTCAATCTCCGCCCTCCCGGGCCACACCGGCCGAGGGGGGAATCGGTGCCTCCATCATCTCGATCGAATCGGCGACCCTGGACGCAAGTACGTCCGATAGATGACGCAGCGCTTCGAGTCGATTCGTCCGGGTGATCTCGATGTCTCCGCTCGCGAAATAGAGTTCCGATTCGGAGAGGGTGCCCGGATCCAGCTGCACGACGAGCCCACCGGATCGAACGACCTCCAGTTCCAACGCCATCGTGACGGAGTACTCGAGGGCAGCGACGAAGCTCGAGAAGCTGCTGCTCTGGGTTCGCAGAGATCGAACTCGGCCGCGCAGAACCAGTTCAGCGCGTCGGGGGTCGTTCACGAGTTCGAAGCCGGCACGCAGCTCCATCTCCCTGCGCAGCGCATCACCGAGGACTCGATCGAGCCAGGGCTCGGGAGAGTCGTTGCGAATCGCCAGCACCGCGAGTCGAGTCGGACGATCGGATTCGGCGAAGGAGGTCTCCCCCGCGGTATTCGACCTCGGGGACGCGCCCGGCAATACGCTTCGATAGCCGCAACCGACCCCTACCCCGAGGATGGAAACGAGCAAGAGACCGAGACGGAGGATTCGCCCGAAACGCGCCATCCCAGACCGATAGCATGAGGTGACGATGGGGGCCCGATCGGAGCGACCGAAGCCCCATCCGCTGCGTGTCAGCTGTCCAGCTTGAGCAAGCTCTTGGCGACGGCGAGAACCTTGTTCGCCTGGATCGGTTTCGTCAGATACTCGTTCGCACCGAGCGAAATCGCGCGCTCGCGGTCTTCCTTGGCGCCCTCTGTCGTGATCACACAGATGGGCATGTCCTCGAGACTCGGTTCGCCTCGAATCAAGCTGATCAATTTCAGACCGTCCATGACCGGCATATTGATGTCCACGAACGCGAGGTCGAAGTGGTCACCGGTGACCTTCCGAAGACCGTCCATTCCATCTTGCGCCTCGACAATCTCGACGCCCTTCATTCGCTTGAGCGCGAACACCAGGAGTTGTCTCATCCTAGGACTATCTTCGACGATCAGAATTCGCTGACCCGCCATCTGAAAACCTCATGTCAATCGGCTGAACCGTGTTCGTCCCGCCCAATGTAGATCGAGTCTCACTTCGTCAGCAGCTCGATGAATCCTTGAATGGTGTTCAACTTCCGCTCGGATTGTGAATAGAGCCGAGAAGCCAGGACCGCCGTAGCCGCATGACCGGCGAGTAGAGCAAAGAGTTCGTTGTCCAGGGCGGAAAACTCATCCTTTTGCTGGAGCAGTCTGTAGATCACGATCGCGCCAATCGGCCGATCGTCGACGCGGAGCGGAATCGGCGCCACGGGCTCGCCACCTCGACTGGGCGGTCCACCTGGAACCAAAGGATCGTCGAGTTCGACGACACCCTCCGCGACACTGCGACCGACCAGGCCCTCTCCGACTCGCAAGATTGGAAAGGAATCCAGGGCCTCCCCCTCGACCGCGACCGGTCGCAGTTCGTCGCTGCTTTCCTCGCAGACATAGATCCCGAAGATGTCCGCGCCGATCAGGTTGATCACGATCTCGATGATGACCTTGACGACTTCGCTGGAATCCAGAGTTGAGTGCAACTGGTAACTGGCCACGTACAGGTTCGCGAGGTCGTTATTTTCCTCTTCGACTTCCATGTAGCGTTCGGCGAATTGCAGGTTCTCGCCTTCGATCGAGCGCAGTTGTTCGAGCATGACTTCGTTCTGGCTCTCGAGATCTTCGATCTTGGCGATCAGTTCGTGGCGAAGCTTGGCCCACTCATCGTCGCTCTGAGCGGCCTGCCCATGTCGCATCTCCACATCGCTGAACTCACGACGAAGACGGGCATTCTCAGTGAGAATCTGCTTGGTGAATTCCGTGCCGCGCTGAAAGATCGCCAGGACGGCTCCGCCTCGGCTTTTCGCCCGCCTCGCTCATTGGCGACCTCGATCTCTGCACTTGCGAGTCCGAATCTCTGCGACCCCGCGCTGTACGGCGCCCGGGATTTCCTGAAGAGGCAGGACCTTGTCCGCCACCCCGGCCTCGATCACCTGTTTCGGCATCCCGAAGATCACGGCCGTTTCTTCGGACTCTGCAATCACTCGACCACCGGCGCGCCTGACTTGACAGGCACCTTCGCGTCCATCGTCTCCCATTCCCGTGAGAACCACCGCGAGTAGGTTTTCACCACATTGTTTCGCTGCGGACGTAAACAAACGGTCGACGGAAGGGGTGTCCATCTCAGAATCGGCATCGCTCACGAGCTAGGTGACGAACTTCGTCCCGCGGCTCTCGAGTTCCAGATGCTGGCCTCCGGGAGCAACGAGCACCGTCCCCGACTCCGGCGATTCTCCACCCGCTGCCTCTTTCACCGTGAATGGAGTGAGCCGGTCGAGTCTCTCTGCAAACCCCCGGGTAAAACCTGCCGGCATGTGCTGTGCGACCAGGAACGCGCAGGGAGGCACGTCCGTGAAGGCACCGAAGGTCTGCATCAACGCCGCCGGCCCTCCGGTCGAGGAGCCGATCACGACGATCGGCACACGCGGATCGGGCACGACGGGGGTCGGATTCCCAGTGGCGCCCGCGTTCCGTCGGCTTCGCTACGAAATCCACAGCACCGAGATCGAGCGCCTTGAAGACGTTTTCCTCCCCGGACCGACCGCTGATGACCATAACGGGTGTCGGCCGTTTCGACATGACAAGCCGCAGGAACGTGAACCCGTCCATGCGCGGCATTTCGAGGTCGAGGCTGATCAGATCCGGTTCGAGTTCGAAGGTCTTACGAAGCGCTTCCTCACCGTCTCGGGCGACACCGACGACCTCGACCAGCGGCGAGGTCTCGAGCATCCGAGTAATCGTCTGACGAGTGAAGGCGGAATCGTCGATCACCAGAACCTTGAGCGGATCTCGTCGCTGCATCACTCGGGCTCCGATCTTTCGGCCTCGGCAATCCCCACGTTGGCGAGCGCATGCCAGGCATCCTCCTTCTCCTCGCCCGGCACCGGTCGGCGGTACACGAGATCGTGAGTCAGATGCTTGAGTTCGAAATCGGAGGTCACATTGATCAACGACTCGGAATGCCCCAGCAGCAGAAAGCCTCCGGGTCGAAGCTTGTCGTGAAAAGTGGCCATCACCCGCTTCTTCGTAGTGAGATCGAAGTAGATGATCACGTTTCGGCACATGACGACGTCCACCGCGCTGAGCAGACTCGTCTTCGCGGGGTCGAGCAGATTCATGTGCATGAAATCGACATGGCGCTTGACCTCGTCGGAGATACGCATGAGGCCTTCCTTCTGGCGAAATAGTGCCTGCGCATGAACCCTTCGGTCTCGCGAAACGAGGCTTCTCGATAGATTCCGCGGCGCGCCTTGGAAAGAACGGCTCGGCTGATATCCGACGCATAGACCCGAAAGTCGCGTCCCGGCGCGAGATTGGCCTGGAGTGCCATCATGACGATCGAAAAGGGCTCCTCGCCGCTCGAACATCCTGCGGACCAGATGGAGACCGGTCGCTTGCGCGCGCCCTGTCGCGAGAGCATCTCCGGAATGATCTCACTCACCAACGCCCCGATCTGGGCGCGTTCCCGAAAGAAATACGTCTCGTTGGTCGTCAATGAGTCGACGAGCTTCGAGAATTCCTCTTCGGCATGCGGCCCCTGCCGAAGTTGATAGAGGTAGGAGGCGAAGGATCCGACGTCACATTCCACGATCCGACGCGCGACCCGTTTCTCCACCAGATAGCGATTGGCTTCATCGAAGTGCAGGCCGCAGCGATCCCTGAGAAGATCCGAGAAGAGTCGGAACTCGGTGGCGCTCAAGTCGAGAGCGCAATGATCGTCGAACATGATTTCGGCGTCACTCCTCGAGCCGTTCGACGGCGCGTAGGATCGCTTCGCGAACGAAGGCATCCTCCTCGACCTCCAGACGCCGGAGCAGACTCGGCAGTCCCCTGCGGAAGGATCGATCCGAGAGAACCTGCACGACCTCGGCGCGCACCGACCAGTCGACATGCGAGACGTGTGGAAGAATCCCTGCGAGGTCACTTTCACCCCGTGTGCACCGACGATGCCACGCCGAATCGCACCACGTCCGGTTCGGTGCGCAAAAGAACGGTGGAGGCGAGCCGACCGGCAGATTCACCGCCGACTTCCATCAACGCATCCAGACCGGACAGTGCGACCATCGACTCCCCCTCGAGAACCGAGCCGATTATTCTTTCGATCTCGGCGGCCGTCACAGCCTGCCCCCGGTAGAGACGCCCGATCGATCGCACCGCTACGGATACGACGCGTGGATCGTTGTCCGACAGCTGCTGCGCGAGGATCTCCGAGGCCTCGAGACTATTCGAATCGCCGAGGACGGTCGCCGCGGCAACGCGTACCGGGGTCGCCTCGTCTGCGAGCGCAAGCCGCAGGGCATCTCGCACCTGTTCGAACTCGAAGCGGGACAGTGCTCGGACCGCCGCACAACGCACCGCCGGTGATTCATCCTTGAGCAGGTAGCCGATCCCGTCCTCGTCCTGCTCCCGTCCGAGATGCGCCAGGACCTTGGCGATCGCCAAGCGAACGGGCTCGACTGCCCCTGCCAGACGGCTGGACAACACCTCGATCAGCTGGACATCGATTCCTGTCTCCGCCGCGTCCGGGTGTTCCGCCAACCCGACGATCGCGCCAACGACGACCGCGACCTCCTCGGTGGCGTCCACCTCCTCGTCCCGCGCTGCCGATTCCAACCGCCTCACCAGATCCGGGAGCCGATCGAAGAATCCGCCCCGCCCGAGTGCCTCCGCCGCGACATAGCGGAGAGCGAGGTCATTCGCGCCCAGGGAGTCCGCGAGGAGTCGTTCCGCGACGTCGCCCCCTATTCTTCCGAGGATCGAGCAGGCTCGATTCTTGAGATCGACCGCGAGTTCCTCCCAACGACGGTCGAGTTCGTCGACCGAACTGCTCGAAAGGGATTCGAAGGTGCGGTCCGCCAATTCCTCAATCGCTTCGTCGCGTCCCGCCTCGAGAATCGGCACGACGACACGCGGATCTTGCAGCAACCCCAGGAACTGGATCAACATCATACGGCTGCTGAGATCAGCCACTTCGAGCCGGTCACAGCCCAGTTCGACCAGATCTTCGTTCTCGCCCGCTGCCGAACGCAGACGCTCGACCAAGGCCGCTGCCTCTGCCCCGTCTTTTCGACCGAGGGTCATGAGAAGTGCTCCCATGGCCCCCTCTCGGCTCGACCGGCTCCCGTTCCCGAGTCCCTTGATCAATGCTTCGATGGCCTGGGGATCCGCGGAGAAGCCCAACAGGTCGAAGGCGGCGGGGCGCAGCAGAGATTGGTCGAGTATGTCGCCGAGACTCCCGACCCCGACGCTCGCTTCCATCCGAGAGAGCGCTCGCAGCGACGAGAGGCGAACCAGAACCTCCTCGTGGGGCCGCATCGCGATGTCCAGGAGATACGTGATTTCGTCCACGCCACCGACTACGCCTAACGCTTCGGCAGCAGCGGCACGCACGTTTGCATCCCCGTCGGCAACGGCCTCGCGCAGCGGTCCACGAGACTCCGGATCCCCAATCGCAGCCAATGCATCGACGACGAGCTTCCGGACGTCGACGTCCGAACTCACGAGCTCCGCGGCGAGTGCCGCAGTCACGAGATGCCCACAAGCGACCAATGCCTCGAAAGCCGCATTTCGGCGTCCCGGATTCTCGCCGTCGCCCAACGGGATCACGAGCATTTCCTGCACGCCCGGGTCGTGTCGGCAAGCGACCAGTCGGTCGACCGCGGCCTTGCGCACCCGCCAGCTGGTGTCGCCTAGACACTGACCGAGCCATTCGGTCGCCTCGCTGATCGGCAACAACAAGAGCTGCTCGACCGAGAGCCTCCGGGCTTCCTCGTCCGAGTTCTCCAGCCCGACAAGGATACTCTGTCGTTCCTCTTACGAGACCGACTCGTTCATCCTTGCCCGCCCCGCTCCGCCGCGACGCGGTTCAGTTCGTCGATGATGAAATCTGTCTCGGACCGAACCTCTTCTCCGATGCGCTGCCGCAAGAGCGCCCGGGCCTCCTGGATCTCGAGGTCGAGAACCTGCTCGAGGTTCCCTGCGGCGATCGCCTGTTCGAATTTGTCAGGCGAGTAGAGCAGCATCTCGGACACCGCGATTCGTGCGAGGCGCAGGGCGCGCTCCCGCTCCTCCGTGACTTCTGGATCTTCGGCCCCCGAGTCGGACACGGGCACCTCGACCTCCGGAGTCGGTGGATCGACCACCGGCGGCATCTCGATTCTCGATTCCAGGGAGAGTCCTGGAGCCGGCGTGGCGGCGATCGGTTCGGGAACTCGCGCGACGGGAGCCGGAGGGGGCGACTCGACCGGTGCCGCGGGCGTGGATACCGCAACGGCCGGCGGTTCCGGAGCCACAACGACCGACATTCCAGCCTGCTCGAGAATCGGCCGCAAACCGTCTGGGAGATCCGGTTGTTCGATATAGACATCCGCACCGTAGAGGTCGGAGGGATCCCGCCGGTAGCGATTCTGATGATGAATCGCGCCGACCAGTACGACATGCGTTTGTCGCAGACTGTCGTTTCGCTTGACGACCTCACAGACCTGGAAGCCAAACATTTTGGGCAGGGCGGCATCGAGCACGACGGCCGTGGGTAGCATCCGTTGGATCGCCAACATCGCCTCCACACCATCGTGAACGAGATGAGCCGTGAGTCCCCAGCTCTCGATCGCTTCCGCACTCGTCTTGGCACGCGCCTCGTCGGGATCAGCGACGATGACGAGGCGGGCAGAGTCGATGTCGGGTGCCGGCTCATCGGGGGGCGACGCAGCGGCCGGGGGAGCCACTGCTGCAGGAGCCTCGACCGGCGTCTCGTAGGCGGGTTCGGGAGGTGCTTCCGGCCGCGCCCGGGGCGCACGAACGAGGAAGACCGCAGAACATTTGGTGCAGCGAAGCTTCGCCCCGTCAGGGCCGATTCGATCCGCATCCACTCGATAACGCGCACTGCATTTCGGACATCCAGCAACCATCTTACTTCTCCCCGAGGCTCGGGTGCTCCCACCCGGAGTCTCGCTTAGCGGCGAAAACGCTCCACGTCTTCGCGTAGTCCCTCAGCCTGCGTCGTCAACTCGGCGATCGCTTCGCGCGGGCCTTCCGTTGAGGCTTCGTTGGAGCGGCTTCCGGCAGCCACTCCTTCCAGTCATCCGGTGACCTGGCTGCATGCATCGGATTGTTCGCGCAACACACCCGTGATCTGTTCCACGGTCCCACGCACACCCACCACGTTGTCGCGAATCTGTCCCAGGCCGGCGGTCTGGTCCTCGGTCGTGCGTCGAACCTGTTGAACGACTTCGCGCATCGTGAGAGCCGATCGGTAGACGACTTCGTTTCCGCGCTCCTGCTCAGACCCGGCGACGCCGATCTGGTCCGCTGAATCGCGTACACGCTCCATCAACCCGCCGATTTCCTTCGTGCTCGCGAGCACCCTGTCTGCGAGTTCCTTGATCTCGTAAGCGATCACCGAGAATGCCCGGCCCTGATCGCCTGCCTGCGCCGCGATGATCGCAGCATTCAGCGCGAGGAGGTTGGTTTCGTCTGCGACGTCTTCGATCACGTCCAGAATCCCACCGATCTCATTCGTTCGAGTGCCCAATCCCCGAATCACCCGTTCCGCCGCGTCTGTCGCCTCGCGAATCGCTTCCATGCCCTCGATCGTCTGTAAGACCTTTGCCCGCCCAAGCTCCGCCTTCTCGACGACGTCCCAGGCGAGATTCGCGGTACTCTCTGCTGCCGAGTCGACGGCGCGCATTGCGCTGGCCATCTCCTCCATGCTCGACGATGTCTCTTCGGAAGCCTCGGCCAGCCTCTCCGTCGTCGACCCGACTTGCTTGACGCTGGCCACCATCTGTTCGAGGGAGTCCGACACCGCGTCGACCCTCGAGGTCAAGACCGAGGCGGTCTCGTTCAGCTCGTCTCCTGCGGCGCTGAGCTCGCCGACCGAATCGCTCGACTGGTCGATCGTATGATTGAACTCACCCGCGAAACGCGAGGCCTCCCCCACTTGACCCTGGATCGCAGACATCAAGACGTTCGCTTGCGCGACCTGCTCCGACTGATCCCGGCTTGCTCCAACGATGCCACCCAGCGAGACCGTGAGCCCAGCGACGGATTCTTCGACCTTCGCGACGCTCTGCGTCGTTCGGTCGAGGATCCCCCGGAATCTATCTCCGATCGCGGAAAGCGACTGAGCCAGCTCTCCAAACTCGTCGTCCGTTGGATCGAAGGAGTTCCTTGCGAGATCGCCTCCGGCGAGTCTCCCCGCTGTTTGCCGAAGTTCCTCGAGCGAGCGAGCAAATTCGCGAGACACCATCGTCCCCATGAGGACGGAAACCAGACCCATGACGATCGCAACCCCGAACACGCTCCCGGCGAGGGCCGCGGCCCCGTTCTGGATGTCGCTCTGCGCGATCCGAGCGATCAGGATCGTGCCATCATCCAGTCGGCGAAATGCACCGATCTCGGGACCTTGCTTCGGCACGATGAGCCCCTCGGCAGACTCCGTGAAGAGTTGACCGTCGAGTTCGTTGAGGAAGGACTCCGAGGATCTGCTGAGCGCCGAGCTGGAAACTCCGTCTGGCGCGATCTCGAAAGCCTGCGTCGCGACCGGCCAGAATTTCTCGGGCGGCAGCGCTCGTCCGAGTCGCTCGGCGAGGATTTCCTCGGCCTCGGAAACGAACTCGTGATTGTCCTTGGAGATCTTTTCGGCCGAACCCCCGCCCTTCGACGCCTTCTCGGCGCCCGCTGATTTGGCGCCCTTCTTCTTGGAGCGGCGAGCAGCCAACTCTCTTCACTCCGACCCGGGACGACCGGCGAGCAGGTCGCCGACGACCTGGCGGAGCGCTTCGGGGTCGAAGGGTTTGACGAGATACGCGTCCGCACCGAGTTCGAGGCCCTTGTCCCGATCACGACCCGCCCCCTCGCTCGAAACGATCACGAGGGGGATCGAGGCGTATTTTGGGTTGTTTCGGATGAAGGACACCAGTTCGAGACCGTTGATGTCCGGCATGTTGACGTCGGTGACAACGAGATCGAAATCTTCGCGGGGCAGGAAGCGCAACGCTTCGAACCCGCTTTCGGCCTCGACGATCTTGATGGGCCCCTCCAACTCTTCGAGGCTCGAGGCCAGCAGAGACCTCATCGTCGCGGAGTCCTCTACGATCAGAATGCGCTGCAAAATCGTCTCCCAGCCGCGAAGTTGCGCTGTCGTGATTGAGATTCTGTATCGGTCGGGCAGAGGCAGTCTTGAGGGCAGCGCAACGCGCAAGCCAACGCGGAGGGCCCACCATTCGAGGGGATTTAAACACTCTTCAGGAAACGAGAATCGTTGACCGATCGCGTTCGTCGATCGCGCCGAGCCGGGGGCTCGAGCCCTTGCGGCCGTCTGCCTCGACTTCCCAGAGTGCGCGTTCGAGAGCCGCGCGATCGAGCGCCAAGCCGGCGTGGTGGAGTACCACCTCGATCCCGCTCGTGTCGGGCATCGGCGCTCCGGAGGTCACCTGATCGCAGTAGAGCAGAGCGATCACCGACGATCCACTCTCGATCGGCCCCAGATAGGCTTGCTCTGGCGCCTCGCCACCGAGAATTTTGACCAGCGCCCGATCCGCCGGGGTCCTGGGCGGGCCCACGTGTGGCTTCCCGGAATCCAGCACCGTGCGGACCCAACCGGCGCCGAGAGTCTGAAGCGAAATCGGCTTCGCCGAATCGAGCGCGTCGACCTCGAGGACGGGTAGCCCTCTTCCGGCCACCGCGAAAAGCACGTCCTCGCGAATGATCAAGATCGCCACACGGGCGAATCGCTCGAACGCGAAGTCGAGCACGACAGGGAGGATCTCTCCTCGCGACGAGGCCTCCTGCAACTTGGCAGTCGCGTCCCGAATCGCTGCCACGCCGGCCTCCCGGGGCGCGTCTTTCGAAGGGCGTTCACGGACGGCGTGCTCCGCAATGATCTCGAGCAGCGACTGAAGAAGCCCCTGGCCGTCGACCGATCCTTCCGCCTGGCTCCCTTCGACCGGCTGCTGGCGCGCGGGTCTGCCCAGAACCCCGTCGAGCGCCGAGGGCATTGCCGAAGGCGCGGTGGCGGCATCTTCGCGCAGCCCGAGAACGACCAGCCGAGGCGCCTGGGCCTTGAGTCGCTTCACGAAATCCGCGAGCCCGTGTATTCCGGAGAGCGGATCGATCTGGGTCTCGGCGGAGATCAGCACCAGCGGCGTCTCACCCCGAATGAGATATTGCCGAATCCGCGCGAGTCCTTGATCCGCCTGCTGGAAGACATGCACGCGGGCAAAGTCATTTTCGATCGCGGACTTCACCCACTCGAGCACACCGACGTCGGGATCGATCAGGACGACCGGGGTTTTCTTCGCCGAGGCCACCCGGGGCGGATTCGCGACAGAGGGTTTCGGCCCGGGATTCGCTTCGACGGCCTCGGGTTTGGCAACGAGCGACGGATCCGTCAGATCCTCCGGGGTGTCGAGTCGTTCGATCACACGCGCGACCAACGTGTCGGCGGCGCGCGCGTTTCCATCCCGGCTCGCTGCGGGGTCCAGTCTGGACGGGGTCGAGGATCTCGAATCTATCGAATCGAGCACCGGGGGATCCGAAGTCGGGGAGCCCTCCGCCGGCGATTCGACTTCCGGCATCGACTTCGCGGCCAGGAAGGGTGTTCCGAGATCGTCCGCGTCGGTCTCGAGCGAGTCGGAACCGAAGATCGGGTCCAGCGGGACAGGCTCGATGCGTGGATTCGTCACCGCGTCGGGATCCACCTCGCTGGACGCGTCCCGATCCCGTTCGTCTCGCAGCCTTAGACCTTCCATCGCCAGATATTGGGCGTTGAGACCGTTTGAGAGGATCAGCTTGGGATCCTCGGGGTCCAGCTCACTCCGGACGTCGAAGCTGAAGTCGCCCGCCGGCCAAGTAAACATCTCAATGATTACGGCTTCCGCCGAGTCGCGTATCAAGGTCTCGACTCGCGCGGTCGGCAGCCCGGCGATAGATGCGAGCCCCTCTTCGATGGAAATTCCTTGATCTCGCGACCGCACGACTACATCGTCGTAGCCGGCGGGGTCGATGAATTCGCCGCCGACCAGCAGATCGCGCAGGCTGCCCGGCCCACCCTTCATGCCAGCGGCGATCACCAGACCCTCATGAAAGACGATGCGACCCGATCCCTGATCGCAGGCCAGAGCCAACACGCCGGACTTCTGCGACAGACTGATGATCTGCATAATGTCGCCGAGGCTCAGATCCTCGAGATTTCCGACCAGGCTCATTTTCGCCCCCCACGATCTCGTCCGCCTGGACGGATACGCGTGTGCGTTCGAGCGCGCGGATGCAAAGCCGGTCGCCCGCTTTCCTGATTCGGCTCGCATGAGTGGGACTTGACCGGGACCCACACGCCGAAGACAGCGGAGTGCCGGATATCAGCTGGGCCCGCGAGGGTCGGGCCCGCGGATCTAGGGTTGCGCGGGGACTGCCCTCTCGCTGCCGCAGGGATCGACCTCGGATCGGGGGCTAGCGTCCTTCAAGGCTGGAATCGTCCGTCGAGACGCATACCGAATTCGCGCCGGCCGCGTCCCTAGCGCTCTCGAGGGCGCGACAGATCCCGGCCACCTCGGTCTTCGAAACGCAGACTTCGAGTCTCATCGGATCGACCACACCCTGCCAGGCGTCGAGGATGCCCGCAACGAGAGCGGCGGCGTGGCGGGGAACATCGTCAGGCGCGATTCCGAGCGGCGTCAGCGCGATGCTTTTGAGGCGTAGCTTGCGACAACGGCCCAGCGCCTGGCGTGTTTCATCGCTGACCCGGAGCTGGTCGTAGTCCTGTCGATCGCCCAACCCGAGCAGCATCAACCGAGGGGCCCGCAGCGCTCGTCCGCAGCCGATCAGCATCGCTTCGCCGCTCTTTCCCGAAAGATCGCCGCTCTCGATCCGACGCGAGAGACCCCCGCATAGCCGCCAGTCCGCGCGAGCCGCCCCGCCTCGCAGCGGACGCTCATCCGTGAAAAACCCGGCGACCGCGATCTCGCTTTCGACACGTTCCAGCGGGCGAGCAGTCAGGATCAAATCGATCTGGGCACTCATACGACGCGAACCTCCCGAGCCACGGCGTCGAGGATACCATTCACGAAAGACGGGGACGTATCGCTGCCGAAGCGGCGCGCCAAATCGACGGCCTCGTCGATCACGACGGCAATCGGCGTGTCCGTGTCTCTCAGCTCATAGACCGCGAGGCGCAGAACATTCCGATCGACGGCGGCCATTCGGGAGACCCGCCAATTCCGGGCGTGCTGGCCCACGATCTCGTCGAGTTCCACCGCCCGGGCCGCGACCCCACCGACGAGCTCACGGGCGAAATCGATCGAACTACCCGGCACTGAGAAATGCTCGGTAATTCTGTCGAAGGCCGTCCCGCTGGCCTCGACCGGATCGAACACGACGACCGGTTCGGCCGCTTCGTCCTGACGCTCGGGGGCCACCGGAGGCCGGTGCAAATGCGCCGCGGGGCCCGTGGGCGGCACCGCCCCGGTGAGCGCCGCAGGACCAGAGGGGGAGGTGAGCTTCGAAGCAGCGGGAGACATCGTGTGCAGCGACGCCGGCACCTTCGCGGCCTTGGCTTCGCGGGCCGCGCGGGCATCCCGCGGCCCGGTCTCCCCAAGGTCGAGGGCGTAGAGCACCTGAAGCG